>JBHIDX010000003.1:0-85611 GCA_046760305.1 Candidatus Aminicenantales bacterium | reverse complement strand
TTGAACCGAATAAACATATATTATTTAAGGTCAAGGAGTCAAATTTCTCCTCTTCATTGCACTTGAAGCATGAAGGAAGGGCTTTTTCAGGTTTGGAGCCATTCATAGTCATGGATTTTGAGATACTTCCCGTCTTTCCTGTGCTACATGTTATCAGTAAGGTCTATGTCAAGACTTCCTGTTTCTTTTCGTCGGAGAGGACGGCGGCCGTAGAAAAAGTCATCTCCCCAGATTGATACACTCTGAAAAACTCGCGAAACTCTAGTAAGCTCTCTTATGGAATTATGGAGAAGGTTATCGGGCTTGCTGTATGGACAGACAGAGATACAGATAGCGCAGTCAGTACCTGCTTTTCTCCAGTATCTGTAGCATTCTTCCCGGTTAAGTGTCCATTTTAAAACCCCGTTTTCCTCCTTTTTTTCTGAATCTGGTATTGCCCGGGCCGGGCAGTTCAGAGCGCATTTTAAGCATTTCTGGCAGAAATTCTGAATTCCAAAAACCTGGGGCTTATTGGCTATAAGGGGAAGATTGGTGGTCACCACTCCCAGCCGTGCTCTTGGGCCAAATTTCCAGGTGATGAGAATTCCGATTCTTCCCACCTCACCCAGTCCTGCCAGCCATCCGAGCGGGGGGAGAAGAACCTGATAGTTACTGCCTGCAATGTGTGCTCTTGCCTCGTAGCCCATGAGCCTGATTAACTGGGCAACGATGATGGATATTGTGGCTCCTTCTAGATATTTTTTGCCTGTTTCAACGATGACCGGAGCAGAAGGGGCAGCGCGGATCATGGCCAGTTCCATCTCCAGAGCAAAGACTACGGCATAGCTGTGGTTGAGCTCAATTCTTTTGCCGTATTGTTCTGGACCTCTGCCTACATGAGAGTAAATGTAGGGTTTTTCTAGGCTTGCTATCCCGAAAGCCTGTGCTCCAAGGTAGCGGAGAGTTTTTTTTATAAACTCAGTGTTGACTTCAGGAGTTAACTCTATCTTTTCTCTTTTTTTCTCGCCAGAGACATGAGTGATTAGATTTTCGAGCACATCAAACTCAGCCTGAGCAAGCCTTTGGAGAAGAGGGCTTTTTTCAAGGTGAGGCGGAGAAAAAATATCAGGAAGCCTGCGAATTTTTTCGTCGATATCTCTGAGTTCGGGTCTGCGGCTGTAATAACTAGAGAATGACTCACTTTTCTCTTCAACATCAAACCTGGCGAAAATAGTGTCTCTCTCGTCAATTCTTTCCTGAGTGCCGGTGATTTCAATTGGCCGGCAGCGAAGGGGATAAAGAAGCAACATACTCCCTGAAAGGCCTGAAAGCAATACGAGCGCTGATAAGAGATTGTGGAGGTGAGGGGGGAGAATGTATATTATGAAATTTAAAAGCAGCACTCCGCAGAAGAGGACAAGACTCCTTCCGGCTGCTCTCCTTTCATTTTCTCTGAAGGAGTAGATAGAAAACAAAAGAAAAAAAAAGAGAAGTGGAATCAGAATTATTTCTGCCAACAAGGGCCATAAATTCATGGCTTAAAATTAATAAACTGATTCTGGGTTGTCAATCATATTTCTGAGCCTCGAAAAACGATGCCTTCAGCGCCGCCGCTCCAGGCTCTGCGAAAGGAGGGAGGGCGATGATGGGCAGTTTGTGGGTTTTTTCTTCATATCTATTTTATCTCCGCATATAATAAATGGGGAAAAATGAAAAAGGCAAAGGTTTCTGTGGTGAAGGCAGAGGACTATGAAAGTAGCAAATTATCAGAAGCTCTGGAGAAAGGATTGTGTCTTCTGGGTGGGCTTGAAACACTCATTAAGCCCAGGAGCAGGATATTTGTCAAAATTAATCACCTCTCTCCCCTCTCCCCTCCCGAGAGAGGGATTTGCACTCATCCAGCCTTGACCAGGGAAGTGCTTCGTTTGCTTAAGGAGGCTGGACACCGCCTGGTTGTCGGTGATGACATTGAATGTTCGAAGAAAGATTGTTTTCGCATTACAGGTTACCGCAAGTTGTGCGACGAGCTGGAAATTCCCCTCCTTAACTTGAGGGAAAGGGGATTTAAAGAAGTGAGATGCGCTGGGGAGATGCTGGAAAAAACCTACATTTCTCCCCTTGTCCTTGAGTCTGATTACGTTGTTAATCTGTCCAAACTCAAGACTCATTCTTTTACCATCTTTACTGGAGCGGTGAAAAACATGTTTGGTGTCATACCTTTGGGGCTCAGACTTAGATACCACCGCCAGTTCATAAAAAATGATGAGTTCAGCCAGATGCTTGTTGATATTTATAAATGTGTCCCTCCTCGTTTAAATATTATGGATGCTGTTGAGGCCATGGAGGGAGAGGGTCCTTCAGGTGGAGATGTTCGCCAGGTTGGACTCATAATTGCTGGCACAGATGGAGTTGCTGTTGATGCAGTTGCAGCCAGAATCATCGGACTCGATCCTGTGAGCGTTTTTACCACCTACCACGCTCACAGGAGAGGAGTCGGAACAGGAAAAATCGAAGAAATAGATGTTGTCGGGGAAGAGCTGAAGTCAGTCGAGGTGAGGACGTTTAAACATTCTGCAGTTGCCTACAGCCTTTTCCGGAGGAGAATCCCTTCTTTTCTGTATGCATATCTTCAGGAACAGTTCACACTTACTCCTGAAGTAATCAGGAAAAAGTGTACGCTTTGCAGAGATTGTGTCCATGTATGTCCTGGAGAAGCAGCAGTTTTGGCTGGCGATTCAGTGTGGATCAATAAGGTAAAGTGTATTCACTGTATGTGCTGTCATGAAGTCTGCCGCTTTCGGGCCATAAAACTCAAACAGATGCCTCTGGGAAGAATTCTGAGGCAAATAATTTCTCTCTCAAGAGGCCTGAGAACTCTTATCTCCTAGAGCGAAGCCGTGGCTTATCAGAAAGTGGATGCATTTCATCTCTTGCTATGGTAGATTATTATTGGCCTCAATGAGGAAGCATTATGGATTATGTTAGTTATTTTAAGTCTCGACGGGGTGAATTGGTCCGCCTCCTGAAAGAACTTGTCCATCTTGAATCACCCTCTAATGAAAAGAAAGCGGTGGATGAATGTTCCTCTTTTGTAGTCAGAGAGTTTAAAAAATTGGGAGCAAAAGTTACCACCTTTCCTCAGGAAAAAACAGGAGATATTCATCTTGTTGAGTATCATCCCGGAGACCCGAGGGTGAAAAAGGAGCAGCTTCTTCTTCTCACCCATGTTGACACGGTATGGCCTCTGGGTCAGATTGAAAAAATGCCATTTTACATTGCTGAACAGAAAGTTTACGGTCCGGGAGTGCTAGACATGAAAGCAGGAATTGTCATGATCCTGGCTGCACTGAGGGCCATGAGGGACTTGAAGATTGAACCGACGAAAAAGACTGCAATTTTCATTAATTCTGCAGAGGAAATTGGAAGCAAACCTTCATACGAGCTCATAAAAAAAATTGCAAAAAAATCAGTTTATGTTCTCTGTCTTGAACCAGCTTTACCGGGTGGAATGCTAAAAATGCAGAGGAAAGGCCGTCTTGTTATTCGGCTTTCTGCAGAGGGAAAAACAGCCCATGCAGGAACGCCAGAGAAAGGGGTGAATGCGATCGAAGAACTTCTCTACCACCTCGTCCGCCTGAAGCAAATCCGGACAAAAGAGAGGACAATAAATTTAGGGCTCATAGAGGGAGGAGAAAAGGCAAACATAGTAGCTGGAAATGCCCATGCTGTTCTTGACATTCGCTTCTGGAATAATGTTCAGAAAGAAATAATCATGCGCTTTTTCAAAGAGCTTCAACCTCACCTGCGGGGAGCTGAGGTTAAATATTCGATCGAAAGCCATACTCCTCCCATGGAAAAGACAAAAGCTTCGATGAATCTCTTTAAGAAGATAAAGAAGATTGCTGAGTCAATTGACATTCACCTCGAAGCAGGTAAAGCAGGGGGTGGTTCAGATGCGTCGATAGCATCGAGCCTGGGAATTCCGACAGTGGATGGGCTTGGTCCTGACGGAAATGGAATCCATTCAGAAAGCGAATACCTCCTCCTCCCCTCTTTAATTGAAAGAACTGCACTTTTGACAGAATTACTGGGCCAACTTTAATCTTGCCCCTCTTTTTCCTTTGATTATACTGGCCTCAAACCTCTATTATCTTCCTAAAGTGAAATCCATAAATGGCAAACGAGACTGCCAAGCTGAAAAAGCGAGGACGTCTGATGAGGGTCCAGGAGATGAGTTTCCAGTAGTGTGATCTTTCTTTTCCTCTTATTCCCAGAAACCAGATGGATTTAAAAAATGCCTTCATGTAACAGGAATCAAAACGGATTTTTTTCTTCATCCTTTTTGGCTTGTAGTCCCTGAAGAATGTTATAATTCTTCGGTAGTAATGTTGGGGAGAATAAATTGTGTGCAGAATTTTCTTGTAGCCGTTCATGAGGACTTCAACATTCATTCTGGGGATGAAGTTGAGAGAAAAATCCATGTTGTTACCGGAGGGTTCATGAAGTAGTCTTCTTTCTTTTTTCAAACGGTGGTAAAGCCTCGTTCCTCGAGGAGCATTCAGCAACCCCACCATAGCCGTGACAATTCCGCTCTTTTGAATGAAATTTATCTGCTTTTCAAAGATTGAAAGTGGATCACTATCGAATCCGACGATAAATCCACCCTGAACTTCAAGGCCTTTTTCCTGAATTTTTTTAACACAGGCAAGCATGTCGCGGTTCTTATTCAGATATTTATTGCATTCGGTGAGACTCTCTTCGTTTGGTGTTTCAATTCCAATAAAGACTTTTCTAAAACCTGCTTTGACCATTAAGTGTATCAGCTCCTCATCATCAGCGAGATTTATAGAACTCTCGGTTAAAAAAGAGAAGGGATACTTTTTCTTTCTCATCCAACCAATCAGGGCAGGAAGGATTTCTTTTTTAAGTTTTTTCTTGTTTCCTATAAAATTGTCATCGACGAAGAAGAGGCCTCCTCTCCAGCCTCGAAGATACAATAGTTCTAGCTCTTCCAGGATCTGCTCCTTGCTTTTGGTTCGGGGTCTTCGGCCGTTGAGAGTGATGATGTCACAAAAGTCACAGTTGTGAGGGCATCCCCGGGAATATTGAATGCACATGGTAGCATATTTTTTCATGTTGATCAGCTCCCACTGAGGGGGAGGAGTCAATCTTATATCAGGCCACTCTTTTGATGTGTAGACATGCATGGCGCACCCTTTTTGTAAATCATTGAGAAAAAGGGGGAGAGTGTTCTCTGCCTCGTTGAGAACAAAATGGTCAATATCTTTAAATTCTTCATGCGAAGTGGTGAAAAGCGGACCACCAGCAACAATCTTTGTCCCTAGTTTCCGGCACTTCCTGATGACTTCGATGGCAGATTGCTTCTGGACGATCATGGCGCTTATGAAAACATAGTCAGCCCATTTAAGGTCAAAGTCGGTCAGGGGAGAAACATTCATATCAACGAGCTTTTTGTTCCATTCTTCAGGGAGCATAGAAGCCACGGTTAATAACCCCAGGGGAGGGAATGATGCTTTTTTTGATATGAATCTCAGAGCGTGTTTAAAACTCCAGAAAGTATCTGGATATTTAGGATATACCAATAATATTTTCATAACAAAACTCCTTATATCTGTCTTCCCCTGAATAATCTTTTGGATTTATATGGGAAGATAAATGATTTTTTAATTCTGCTGTTTCAATTTAATCTAACCTTTTCAGGTATAATACTCTATTTGTCTTCAAAATACAAATTAATTTTAAACCTGAGCAAGCACCGAAAGATGAATTCGGGAAGGGGGAATCTCTCGCACTCAGGGCGGGGCTTTTTCAGAATTGAATCCATTCGATATCACGGATTTTAAGATGTTTCCTCAGGCTGATTGACTAGGTAGGAGCATTTTGTTAATTTATTCTATCAGATAGAAAAATCTTCATCGTTCATTTGCATCAACCAGAAGAAGCATAGGCATGATTAAGAAGTACTACCTCCTCTCCCCTGGCCCCACGCCTGTTCCTGAGGAAGTTTTGAGGGAAGCCAGCAGGCCGATTATTCACCACCGGACAGATGAATTCTCCAAGGCATTCATAGAAGTTACAGAAGGACTGAAGTATATGTTTTCCACAAAGCAGGATGTTTTTATCCTTGCCTCAACTGGTACGGGAGCGATGGAAGCAGCTGTGAATAACATCCTCTCTTGTGGAGATAAGGTGATCACGGTTAACGGAGGAAAATTTGGAAAAAGATGGAGTGATATCTGTAGAGCTTATGGACTTCGGGTTAGGGAAATTGTTCTTGAATGGGGAGAATCATTCTCCACCCAGAGGCTGGCTGAAGAACTGAGTGCAGAACCAGGAGTAAAGGCTGTTTTCACCACTCTCTCCGAAACTTCGACCGGAACTGTGTATGATGTTAAAGGCTATGGAGAGATTGTTTCTCGCTCAGAGGCGCTTCTTGTTGTTGACGGCATCTCAGGAGTGGGTGCCACTCCCTGCCCTATGGACGAATGGAAGATAGATGTTCTCATTGCCGCCTCGCAGAAATCTTTCATGACACCACCTGGGCTTTCCTACATTTCTTTCAGCCCTAAAGCCTGGAAAGCTGTAGAAAAATCAGACCTTCCCCGATTTTACTTCGATGCCAGGCTCTATAAGAAAAATCTGGAGAAAGAAACACCTCCGTTTACTCCTGCTACCTCGCTCCTCTTCCAGCAGAAAAAAGCACTTGAAATAATCAGGTCCATAGGACTCGAAAATCTCATCGAGCATCATCGACTTCTTGCTGAGGCGACCCGCGTTGGAGTTAGAACTCTAGGTCTAGAGCTTCTTTCAAAAAGCCCGGGGAATATTCTTACTGCAGTGAAATGTCCTCCGGGTGTGGATGGTTTTAAACTCCTCGACCTTATGCAGAAAAAGTTCAAGGTTTTCGTTGCCGGAGGACAGGAAGATTATAGAGGAAAAATTATCCGTATTGCCCACCTGGGTTATATGGGTGGCTTTGATATCTTAACCGCGCTTTCTGCCCTTGAAATGTCTCTTTCCCTGATGGGGTATTCTTTTCAGAGAGGCAGTTCAATCGAAGCGGCAGAGAAAATATTGGAGGAGAAATGGAAATGAAAAAGGTACTCTTAGCAGACCCTTTGGCACCTGAAGCTTTTGAAAAGCTAAAATCTATTCCTGACTTTGATGTCACACTCAAAACCGGAATGGATGAGGCAGAACTGGTTAAAACAATCCCCGAGTTTGATGCACTGGTTGTCCGCAGTGCCACCAGGGTAACAAGACCTGTCATCGAGGCTGCTTCGCAGCTGAAGCTCATTGTCAGGGCGGGCATAGGTCTGGATAATATTGATGTCGCAGCTGCAGAAGAGAGAGGGATAGAGGTGGCCAACACGCCAGCAGCAACTTCCATTTCAGTTGCTGAACATACTTTTGGACTGATGCTGGGTGCTGTTAGAAATCATGGAAAGGCCAACTTATCGATGAAGAACCACATGTGGGAGAAAAAAATTCTCACCGGCACTGAGATCTACGGGAAAACGCTGGGAATTATTGGCATGGGCAGGATTGGGCATGAAGTCGCCAAACGTGCTGTGGCCTTCGGTATGAAAATCATCTGCTATGATGTGGTCGAAGTAAAAGCGGATATTCCTTTGGAGCAGGTTGAGCTTGATAGGCTTCTCAGAGAAGCGGATATCATCACCCTCCACCTTCCCCTTACTGAGCACACGAGGCATATGCTGAGTGATGAGGAATTTGAAAAGATGAAAGAGGGAGTCATTGTCATCAATGCTTCACGAGGAGGAATTGTGGACGAAGCAGCGCTCCTCAGAGCACTCAACTCTGGAAAAGTTAGAGCGGCAGGGATTGATGTTTTTGAAAAAGAGCCACCGGATGATTTCAAACTCATCGACCATGAGAATGTAATCGCCACACCCCACATCGGGGCAGCAGCCAAGGAGGGACAGAAGCGTGCTGGGATGGAAGTGGTGAAAATACTGGATGAAAAGCTGGCCAAGGATTAAATCTAATGGTTTATTTCGACAACAATGCCACCACCCCTCTTGATCCAAGGGTATGGGAAAAGATGTCTGGATTTCTCAGGGAACATTATGGAAACCCATCTTCTCTCTATCCCATTGGGAGAGAGGTAAAGAAAATCATCACAGAGGCACGAGAGAATGTGGCCAGAGCTCTGGGTGCCAGGAGGGCAGAAATCATTTTTACAGGCTCAGGAACCGAAGCTGATAACTTTGCCATTTTGGGAGTGATGGATGCTTATCCTGAAAAAAATGAATTCGTGACCTCCACCATCGAGCATCCAGCAGTGATGGAAACAGCTCGCTACCTGGAAAGAAAAGGTTTCAAAGTCAGTTATGTGCCCGTTGATAAGTACGGAGTGGTTGACCTTAATTTCCTCCGGGATGTGATTACTCACCGCACCGCTCTTGTTTCAATTATGCATGCCAACAACGAGATAGGCACCATTCAGCCAGTGAAAACAATTTGTGCTATAGCGCACGAGAAAGAAGTTCTCGTCCATACTGATGCTGTCCAGTCTTTCGGAAAAATAGATGTAAATGTTGACAAGCTGGGGGTTGATCTTTTAACAATTTCTGCCCATAAGATTTACGGCCCTAAAGGGGTTGGCGCTCTTTACATAAGGAGGGGAACGAACATCCAGCCCTTTATACATGGAGGTCATCAGGAGAGAAACTTGAGAGCTGGCACAGAAAATACTGCTGGAATTGTTGGTTTTGGGGAAGCAGCGAGGATTTTGACCCAAGAGGCTAAAAAGGATAAATCAAGGATTGAGAGACTTGCTCAGCGTCTGAAGAAAGGCATTGAGGAATCAGTCCCCAAGGTAAAGTTCAACGGCCATCCAGAAAAAAGGATTAAAGGAACCATCAATGTTTCATTCCTGGGACTGGAAGCAGAAGCCGTGCTCCTGGCTCTGGCAACAAAGGATATCTGTGTTTCAACCGGTTCTGCCTGCAGTGAGGACTCAGAGGAAGTATCTCATGTGCTCCAGGCTGTAGGACTCAGGCCTGAAATTGCTCGCTCCACCATCCGCATCTCAGTGGGGAAGTTCAACACAGAAAAGGATGTGGAGATTATGCTCAGAGAACTCCCCCCAATCATAGAAAAATTGAGGAGCATTTCTTCGCTTGAGCTCGATAGAGATTAGGATTAGGAAAGAAGGATGATTATAGTCGGCGAGAGGCTGAATTCAAGCCGGAAACCTGTGCTCGATGCTCTGGAGAAAAAGGACGAACACTTTCTTCTTTCAGAAGCTCTAAGGCAAGAAGAAGCTGGGGCTCATTTCATTGACCTCAACACAGCCGCACTTCTCGAAGAGGAGATAGAGAGACTCGAATGGGCTATTCCTCTCCTGCAGAAAAGGTTGAAAGTTCCTCTTTCCATCGATACCCCTAATCCTGAAGCCATGGAAAGAGGGCTTGAGATTCATAAAGGCAAAGCTATTCTCAATTCCCTCAGCTTTGATAGAGAAAAAGTAGACAGGCTCCTCCCCTGTGTTAAAAAAAAGAAACCTTTCATTATCGTCCTCTGTCTTGGAGAGAAAGGCATGCCAGCGAGTGCAGAGGAGGAGCTAACCGTGGCTCTGGAGATGGTTTCACTCCTTGAGGAAAATGGAGTGAAGCGGAACGAAATTTTTATCGACCCTCTTGTTCACTCTCTGGGAGTTGACCAGAAGGCAGCACTTCTTTTTCTTGAGTCTCTCGAGCTGATAAAAAAAAATGTACCTGGTGTAAAGACAATCGCAGGCATCAGCAATATTTCTTTCGGGCTTCCTAAGAGAAGGCTCCTAAACAGGAGTTTTCTATCTCTTGCCCTCTATTCTGGCCTGGATGCTGCCATTCTTGATCCTCTGGACAGCAGGCTAAGAGAAGAGCTTTTAGCAGCTCAAGCTCTGCTCGGGAAAGATCCTGGACTCAAGAATTTTATTTCTCTGGTGAGAAAGTAAAGGAACTGTTCGTCCTCCTCAATTTTTTAAGCTGCTCCAGATAGATTTTTCTCACCGCTAAAAAATATTCCTGGTATTCTTCAGTCCTAAAATCAGGATATGTCCATTCCAGGGTTCTCACCCTGTTGCCGGAGAAAAGAAGTTCGAGGTGGGCATAAATTCCCTGATTGAGTGCAACTCGGTGTGAAAAGTCTTTAACAGTGGCCATGATGAGAGCTGCTCTGGTCAGGTATCCAGGGTCAAGGTTGACAGCCCTGAAATTGACTTTGTGGATTTTTCTCACTTTCTCCTCAAGAGAGTTTGTCCTAATTTTTATCTCACTCAATCTCTCTGGAGAAAACAGACGAGTGAAGCTCAGAAACTTGCGCTTTAGGTTCTCACCCATCTCTTTCTGGTAGTAATCTGTAAAGGTGAAATTAAATGTCTGACTTTCAGAGTCAAGAGGACCATAACCGCGAATTAAAAATTTTTTTGCTGTATCTAAAAATACAGGCTCAGAGTAAATAATTCCGCAGATGAGCTTTACAGGGGTAAAAGGCTTTGCTTCAGCCATTTCCTTTTATTAATTTTATAACCCGGATTGGCAGCCAAGTCAAAGATAGAAGCATTTTAAAATCCGTGATGAAATGGGATTCAAATCTGAAAAAGCCCCTCCCTCCCCGCTCTCAGTGCGACAAATGAATTCGGGAAGGGGGAATCGCTCGCTTCCCGAATTCATCTCTCGTCGTGGGAGCTGAGGGCGGGGTGGGTCTCCGCCCGCAAGCGTAGGGGACCCCTTGTCGCCCGGTCATGAGAGCCGACGACATACATCTATCCTTAAAAAAAACTTTCAGCGCCGCCGCAGCAGTCATTACCAAAGGCGGGAGGGCGATGACGGGTGCGGAGCGAGGACGGAGACCACCCCGCCCCATGCACCTTAGCAGAGAGGGGCTTTTTAAGAGCATAATTATCACCAAATTGGAGGTGCTTTAGGTAAAAGATTGATTTCAAGATGGTTATTCTTTATAATCTTTGAGACATGAAGTGGGTTTACATAGAGGATATAGCCGTCCATAAAGACAGAGATGTTGAAATCAGAGGATGGGTTTACAATAAAAGGTCAAGCGGGAAAGTCCGTTTTCTAATCGTCCGGGATGGCACAGGAATAATCCAGGGAACGATATTCAGCCCGGAAAAGGAGAGTCCACTTTTCGAAAAATTTGATTCCCTTACGCGAGAATCTTCAATCATTGTTCGGGGAAAGGTCAGAGAAGAGGAAAGAGCTCCGGGCGGATTTGAACTGGTGGTTAAAGAGCTTGAAATAATTCAGATTGCCAGGGATTATCCCATCACCCCCAAATCTCATGGTATTCCCTTCCTCATGGAACACAGGCATTTATGGCTTCGTTCTCTGAAGCAGCATGCGATTCTCGAGATAAGGGCTGAATTGATAAGGGCTATCAGGGATTTTTTTGATAGCCGTGGCTTTCGCCTCATGGACACCCCGCTTCTCACTCCAAGTGCCTGTGAGGGGACAACAACACTCTTCGAGACAGAATATTTTGACCAGAAGGCATACCTCAGCCAGAGCGGACAGCTCTACAATGAAGCAACCGCCATGGCATTCGGCAAGGTTTATTGCTTCGGCCCTACTTTCAGAGCAGAGAAATCAAAAACTCGCCGCCACCTGATTGAATTCTGGATGGTTGAGCCAGAGGTAGCTTTTGCTGCACTGGAAGACATGGTAGCCCTGGGTGAAGACCTTGTAGCTTATATAGTGGAGCGCATGCTTGAGAAAAAAATGGAGCAGCTGAAGGTACTCGAAAGAGATACAAAGCCTCTGGAAAAGATAAAAAAGCCTTTTCCACGTATTACTTACGGAGAAGTCCTGGAAAAAATAAAGAAAATGGGCTCAAAAATGGAATGGGGAGATGATTTTGGAGCTCCTGATGAGACCCTTGTTTCTGAATTGTTCGATAAGCCGGTGAGCATCACTCATTTTCCTCTCAAAACAAAGGCTTTCTACATGCAGCCTGATCCTGATAACCCAGAGCTTGCTCTCTGTGTGGATATGCTCGCTCCCGAAGGGTATGGGGAAATCATAGGTGGAGGACAGAGGATTCACGAACTGGATCTTCTGGAAAAGAAGATAAAAGAGCACAATCTTCCCCGGGAAGCTTACGAGTGGTATCTGGATTTGAGGAAGTACGGCTCTGTTCCCCACTCTGGATTCGGTCTCGGTGTAGAGAGGACGCTTGCCTGGATATGCAGAATCAATCATATACGTGAAGCCATTCCCTTCCCCAGACTTCTGTACAGAATCTATCCCTGAAGAGCCTTCCCTTTTTTCATCCTGGCGAGAAGAGTTGAGCTTCCATGAATAAAGTGGCTGTCATAAATTATGGCTGTGCTAAAAACCTTGTTGACAGTGAGGTCATGTGCGGAATTCTAGCCGAGGCCGGTTATTTGCCTGTGAATAGCCCTGAGGAAGCTGACGTCATAGTCGTCAACACCTGCGGATTCATCAAACCTGCCCGAGAAGAATCTTATGAGGCCCTCAAAAAAGTTCTTAGGCTGAAAAAAAAAGCGAAGAAGAAAATTATTGCTGCAGGCTGTTATGTGGAAAGGTGGAAAGATTTTCTAGCTCATGAATTTCCCCAGGTAGATGCCTGGCTGGGAGTTGGTGATTTAGATAAGATAGTCAAGGTTATCGAAGGCTCTTCCTACAGGCAATCCAAACAATGCTTTCTCTACGACCATAAGTCTCCCCGTCTTCTCTCAACTCCTCCTTCCTGGACCTACGTAAAAATTTCTGAGGGATGTTCTCACCAATGTTCATTCTGTACCATCCCCCTTATTAAGGGTCCTTACCGCTCGCGTCCTGTTTCCTCGATCATAAAAGAGGTCGAGCAATTGGGCGCAAAAGGGATAAAAGAGATAAACATCATTTCTCAGGATACCACCTATTTTGGCTGCGAGAGGAATGAAAAAGAAGGTCTTGTAAACCTTCTTAGAAATATTTTAAATATCAGGGAGATAGAATGGATTCGTATCCTCTACGGTTTTCCTGAAGAGATAAGCGACGCTCTTCTTGAAATAATGCAGGAAGAAAAAATATGTTCCTACCTTGATATCCCCTTCCAGCACTCGGAGGAGAAAATCCTGAAGAAGATGGGGCGAGCTATGAACGGGAGAAAGGCCTTAAAGCTTCTGGAGAAGATAAGGAAAAAGATTCCAGATGTGGCCATCCGTACCTCTCTCATCGTGGGCTTCCCTGGGGAAGAGGAAAAAGAATTTGAAGGACTTAGAAAGTTCTGTTTGGAGGCTCGCTTTACCCATCTTGGTGTCTTTACCTATTCAAGAGAGAAAGAGACTCAAGCCTTTAGCTTGGGCGATCCTGTGGATAAGGATGAGAAAATCAAAAGACAGCAGGAAATACTGGAGATTCAGGCAGATATTTCCCGCCAAAATAACAGAAAATTCTTAAAGAAAAAACTTCCTGTGTTGATCGAGGGTACTCTCAAACAGGACTCGAATCTTCTGGTGGGTCGGAGTCAATACCTGGCACCTGAAGTTGACGGTTGTGTTTTTATCCCTTGCGGTAAAGACCTGGCTTCAGTGGTCAACAGGATTCAGAAGGTTGAAATAGTCGAAACCGATATATATGATTTATGGGGAAAGCTCAGCGCATGAAATTTTTTTCGAAACTAGTGGCCACTTTTTTTGGAGTTGGTTTTTTCCCCTTTGCTCCAGGTACCCTTGCCAGCCTGGTTGTTGTCTTTCTCTACAGATATTTTCTCCATCGCTTGAGCTTGCCCATCTATGCCGGAGTTCTTGTGCTTCTTTTTTTGGCTGGAATTGCAACTTCTAGCCACTACTCCTCCGAACTTAAGCAAAAAGATCCCAAGAAAATAGTTATCGATGAAGCATGCGGTCAACTGCTGGTGCTGTTCAACACTCCTGGTTTTTGGTTTTCCGTGCTCATCGGTTTTTTTCTCTTCCGTTTCTTTGATATAATCAAACCTTTCCCTGTGAAGAAAGTTGAGAGTATTTCCAGAGGATGGGGAATCATGGTTGATGATGTTGTGGCTGGCGTTTATGCCGCTATCATTCTAAACATTTATCTTCTCTTCAGATGAAAATAGATAAAGATTCTGCTCTGGAGCTTATCATTATCGGTTCTGAGCTCCTCACACCTTACTTTACTGATAAGAATTCAATCTACTTAACACGTGAGCTCAACAGCCTGGGGATGGAGGTTACGTTTAAGACAACAGTTGGTGATGACCTGAAAAACCTTATGACAGCCATCAGGGAGTCCCTCCACCGAGCACAGCTCATTTTTGCCACTGGCGGTCTGGGACCTACCAGAGATGACAACACCCGTGAAGCATTTGCTGAAGTGCTTCAGAAGAAGCTCATTTTTGATGAGCAAGTACTTCGCAGGATTGAAGCCAGATTCAGACAAAGAGGAATAGCAATGCCCGCTGTTAACAGAAAGCAGGCTTACATCATCGAAGGAGCAGAAGTGATCGAAAATCAACATGGAACTGCTCCTGGAATGTGGCTCGAAACAGAGAGCCGAATAATTGTCCTTCTTCCTGGTCCTCCCCACGAGCTTGTTCCCATGTGCGAAAACTCTGTCTGGCCGCGCCTGAGAAAGATGGGGCTCACTACCACGAAACGAAAGATAATAAAAATGGCAGATACTACAGAATCAGAGGTTGAGTCGCAGATTTCAGACCTTTATCAGGCAACTGGGGAAGTTAAAATTTCCACTCTTGCCTATCCAGGTCAGATTGAAATCCATTTGAGTTCTTCTTCAGAAGAGGCCCTTGCGGAGATGGAAGGAAAGATAAAAGAGAGGATAAAGGAAAAAATATTTTCAACACAAGGGGAAGAGCTGGAAGAGGTGGTGGGATTGCTACTTCGTAAGAGGAATGCAACTCTGGCTGTGGCCGAGTCGTGTACAGGAGGACTCCTGGGCAATCGACTGACAAATGTTCCAGGAAGCTCTGATTACTTTATCCTAGGAGTAGTTGCCTACAGCAACGAGGCTAAAATTCGGGAGCTGGATGTCCCATCCGCACTCCTCATAAAAAAAGGTGCTGTGAGTGAAGAAGTGGCCCTGGCCATGGCCAGAGGTGTAAGAATAAAAGCAGGCTCTGCCTACGGCTTGGGCATAACAGGTATTGCTGGTCCTGGCGGAGGTTCAAGGGAGAAGCCGGTGGGGCTTGTTCACATAGCCTGTGATTTTGAGGAGAAGGCCCTGTGTTCAAAGAATATTTTCCTGGGCAGCAGGGAGAGAATAAAGTTTCAAGCAACTCAAAAA
Source organism: Candidatus Aminicenantales bacterium (assembly GCA_046760305.1). GTDB lineage: Bacteria > Acidobacteriota > Aminicenantia > Aminicenantales > Aminicenantaceae > JBHIDX01. The sequence goes on along the minus strand of JBHIDX010000003.1, from coordinate 70,336 downwards.
GCTCTTGACATGTTAAGAAAAGAGCTTCAGAAAGGAAGCTAGGATGAGAACCTTTATTGCTCTTGAGCTCGAAGAAACTTTGAAAAAGGCACTCACCCACCTTATTGACAAACTGCGCCTCAAAGGTGGGAAAATAAAGTGGGTGAAAGAAGAAGGGATGCATCTCACGCTTAAATTCCTGGGAGAAATTGATCAAAAAAAGGCCAGTGAAGTTGAAAAAATACTGGATAAAGTTGCCCGAAATTCAAGCTCTTTTCCTCTCTCTATCAAAGGAACAGGGTATTTTCCTCCCAGTAGAAATCCTCGAGTTCTGTGGGCAGGTGTAGAAGCAGGAGAAGTACTTGAATCGCTTCACCATGAGCTTGAGGTTGAACTTGAGAAAATAGGATTTGCAAGAGAGGAGCGTGAATTTAGGCCCCATTTAACTCTGGGAAGAGTGAAGTCTTCTGATTTTCTCAAAGATACGCTCAACGAACTTGAGAAACATCGGAATACAACTTTTGGCCACATGAATGTCAATAAAATCACATTTTTCAGGAGTGTTCTAAAACCTTCAGGAGCTGAATATTCAGTCCTTTCGGAGTTTTTTCTAAAATGAAAGTAGTGTTTCTTGTTTTTTCCTATCTTCTGGGAGCATTTCCTACAGGTTATGTTTTTTTCTGTATCCTAGAGCAGAAGGACATAAGGAATTTCGGAAGTGGTAGCATTGGTGTCACGAATTTTTATCGATTAAAAGGTGCAAAGTGGTCCATTCCTGTGGCACTCATTGATGTTTTCAAGGGTGCCCTCCCGGTCTATCTCGGCCTCAGGCTTTTCCCTGATTCCCTTCTTCCCCTTGTGGCTGGTTTCCTGGCAGTGGCAGGACACTGTTTTCCTCTTTACTTAAAATTCAGAGGAGGAAAAGGAGTGGCCACTACCTTCGGAGTATGTGCTGTTCTGGCTTTCAAGCCATTTCTCATCATGCTGGCCACCTTTGTTGTTGTTATTGCTCTCACACGTTTTGTTTCGCTCGGTTCTTTGGTATCAGTTTTTCTTTTTCCATTTTATGCTCTTCTTTTCGGTGGAGAGAAAAACATAGTCATTCTTGGACTCTCACTCTTTGTCCTCATAGTTTTAAGGCATCTGGGAAATATCCACCGCCTGGTTAAAGGTAGAGAGAGGAAGCTAGGAGAGAAAGTATGAAGAAAGTGAGCATTATCGGAGGCGGTGCCTGGGGAAGCGCCTTTGCCGTGCACTTGAGCCGTAAAAAAATTACATCCCACCTGTGGATAAGAGAGAATGAAATTTATGAGCAGGCCTTGAAGGATAGAGAAAACACTGTTTTTCTGCCCGGTGTGAAATTTCCTGCTGAGGTTTCATTCTTCAACCATATTGCTGAAGCCGTCCGTTCAACCATGGCTGTCTTTGTTGCTGTGCCCTCCCAGTTCTGCCGCAAAGTGTATGAAATGCTTGCTCCTCATCTTACTTCAAAACAAATCATTATCAGCCTGACCAAGGGAATTGAAGACAGCTCTTTGATGAGGATGAGCGAAATAATGGAAGAAGTTTTTTCCCCTTATTTTCCTCCACGGGTGGCTGTCCTTTCTGGCCCGAGCTTTTCCAGAGAAGTTGCCCTGGGATATCCTACAGCTGTTGTTGTTGCTTCCAAAGACCTCAATTTGGCCAGAAAAGTGCAGCATCTTGTTTCAAACCTTTATTTCAGGGCCTATGCCAGTACTGATGTGGTTGGAGTGGAGCTGTGCGGTGCCCTAAAGAATGTGATTGCCATCGCCGCAGGTATTTCTTACGGTCTTGAACTGGGCCAAAATTCAGCAGCTGCACTCATGACAAGAGGGCTGGCTGAAATAGCGAGATTGGGGATGAAGCTGGGAGCAAAAAAAGAAACATTTTCAGGACTAGCAGGAATAGGCGATTTGGTGCTTACCTGCACAGGCACATTAAGCCGGAATCGTTCAGTTGGAGTTGAGCTCGGTAAAGGAAAGTCACTTGAGGAGATTACTTCAAAGATGAAGATGGTGGCTGAGGGCATAAAAAACACGCTCTCAGCTCATCAGCTCTCGAAGAGAGAAAATGTTGAGTTACCCATCTGTGAGCAGGTATATAAGATTCTTTACAGGCATAAAGACCCGAGGGAAAGTATGAACAAGCTTATGAGAAGAAAACTCAGAGATGAATAAAAAGGATTTAAATCTAATGAGACCAAGACTTATTTTTATTTTAGTTTTGTGTTTATCCTTCATCGTATGTGTTTCTCCCGGGAAAAAGAGTGAGTATAGAAGAGAAAAAGACCCCAATTATCTCTATAATCTCGGTTTGTATCACCTTAACGCAGGAAACATTGATGAGGCCATCAGGTATCTAGAGAGAGTCATCTCTCTCAAGCCTGATTATTTTCTTGCTCTTAATGCCCTTGGACTGGCCAGCTATCTTAGAGGAAACTGGGTTGAAGCAGAAAAATATTTCAAGAAGTGCCTGGAGATAAATCCTGGGTTTACTGAAGCAAGGACCAATCTGGGAACAGTTTATGTTGAAATGGGGCTCCTGGAGAAAGCAAGAGAAGAATATTTGACAGCCCTCAAGGATAAAAATTATCCTTCAAAAGAATTACCTTACTATAATCTGGCAAAGATGAGCCTCAGTACCGGTCATGTCCAACGAGCCCTGGACTACATACAGAAAGCGATTGCTGAAAACAGGGCATTTGCTGCTGCTCATAACCTTGAAGGGCTTATTCTTGAGAAACTGGGGAAATTGCTTCAGGCAATAAAGAGTTACGAGGAGGCAGTAAAGATTGTGCCTTCAGCCTTAGATTTCAACTATAACCTCGCTGTCGCGCTTTTTAAGGCTAGAAACTACAGACGTGCCGGAGAAATATTCAAGAAAATCTTACCTGCCCTAAAAGATGAAGATTTAAAGGAGAAAGTTAAAAACTATCTCAGCCTCATAGAAAAGAAAAAAGAGCCCCCTTCAAACGGATTTTGAGAAATCATTCTAGGAACCATGAAAATGCTATTTTCGAACTAACAGTTTAAGTTGATTAGGTGCCTTCTTTCCACTCCGAAAGATATCTTTTCTGTTCAGGCGTGAGTTTGTCGATGGTAATTCTCATTGAGCTGAGTTTTAGCCTGGCGATTTCTTCGTCAATCTCTACCGGTACAGGGTGGACTGTTTTTTCAAGTTTCTTGCCTCTTTGAGAGAGGAAGGAGACTGAAAGAGCCTGATTGGCAAAACTCATATCCATGACTGTTGCTGGATGGCCTTCGGCTGCGGCCAGGTTAATCAAGCGTCCTTCGGCCAGGAGAAAGATTATTTTCCCGTTTTCAAGCGTGTATTCCTCCACATGCTCTCTTATTGTTCTCTTCTTTTTTGCCAGTTTTTCAAGTGCTGGTATGTCTATCTCAACGTTAAAGTGTCCGGAATTGGCCACAATAGCTCCATCTTTCATTCTTAAGAAGTGTGTTTTTGTAATAACGTTTTTATCTCCTGTGGCGGTGACAAAAATATCACCCAATCCGGCTGCCTCCTGGAGGGGCATTACCTGGAAGCCATCCATGACTGCTTCAAGTGCCCTGAGCGGATTTACCTCGCAGACAATGACTTTTGCCCCAGCTCCCTTGGCTCTCATAGCCACCCCTCTACCGCACCAGCCATACCCTGAGATGACAAAGTTTAGCCCGGCGAGAAGTATGTTTGTTGCCCGAAGGATGCCATCTATCGTACTCTGTCCCGTACCATATCTATTATCGAAAAGATGCTTGGTGTTTGCATCGTTAACAGCAATGATGGGATAAAGAAGGATTTTATTCGAAGCCATGCTCTTCAGCCTTATTACTCCTGTTGTTGTTTCTTCTGTCCCTCCTAGGATATTATCAGCCAGCTTTATTCTTTCTGAATGTACTGTGGTTACCAAGTCAGCTCCATCGTCCATGGTAATATGGGGTTTGTGCTCCAGGGCCTGGTTGATGTGTTTGTAATAAGTTTTATTGTCCTCGCCTTTGATAGCAAAGACAGGAATCTTATAGTATTCGACAAGAGCAGCAGCTACCTCATCCTGAGTACTCAAAGGGTTAGAGGCTGTGAGGCGAACTTCAGCTCCACCATTCTTCAGTGCTTCCATCAGGTTCGCGGTCTCACTGGTGACATGAAGGCAGGCTGAAATACGCATACCCTTAAGGGGTTTTTCTCTGGCAAACCTCTCCTTTAGTGACTTGAGGACAGGCATAAATCTTCCCGCCCATTCAATCTTCCCTTTACCTTTGGCTGCTAGCTTCAGATCCTTTACATCGTATTCCATTCATCGCTCCTTACAGTCCTGCATCTTTCCTCAGAACTTCCACTTTATCGAGCCTTTCCCATGTAAACTCTTCCTCTTTCCGGCCAAAATGGCCGTAAACAGCAGTTTTTTTATAAATGGGACGCAGAAGGTTAAGACTCTTAATCATCCCCTTGGGAGAAAGGTCAAAGTGAGCTCTTATTAGCTCTTTTATTTTATCTTCAGGAATTTTTGCTGTCCCGAAAGAATCAACCATGATTGATACAGGGAGGGCTACTCCGATGGCATATGCAATCTGCACTTCAAGCTTATCCGCCAGCCCGGCTGCGACCACATTTTTTGCCACATATCTTGCCATATAAGATCCTGAGCGGTCTACTTTGCTCGGGTCCTTCCCTGATAAGCAGCCTCCTCCATGGCTTCCCACTCCTCCGTAGGTGTCAACTATAATTTTCCTTCCTGTAACTCCGGTATCAGCAAGAGGTCCTCCCTGTTCGAAGCGGCCTGTTTCATTGATGAATATTTTCGTCCTTTCATCAAGCATTTCAAGAGGCATTACTTCTTTTATAACTACCCTCTTGAGGTCTTCTCTCAGGTCAGGCATTTTAACTTTATCGTTATGCTGGGCAGCAAGAACAACAGCCTCAACCCTTTTGGGAGTGTCTCCTTCATACTCGATCGTAACCTGTGATTTGCCGTCAGGTCTGAGATAGTCAAGGATTCTCTCCCTCCTGACCTGGCTGAGTCTTCTCACCAGCCTGTGAGCAAGCATAATCGGAAGGGGCATTAATTCTTCTGTTTCGCGGCAGGCATAGCCGAACATTAGTCCCTGGTCGCCTGCACCCTGTTCGCGTTCTTCAGTTTCATCTACTCCGATGGCAATATCTTTTGATTGTTCGTGAATTGAAGAGAGTACGCAACAAGTTTTGTAGTCAAAGCCATATTTGGCCCTAGTGTAACCTATTTCTTTCACTGTATCCCTTACGATTTTCTGAAAATCAGCATACCCTTCGGTTGTTATCTCTCCAGCAATGAGAACGAGTCCGGTGGTTACCAGAGTTTCGCATGCTACTCTGCTTTTCGGATCCTGGGCGATGAGGTCATCGAGAACGGCGTCAGAAATCTGGTCACAAATTTTATCCGGATGGCCTTCTGTCACTGATTCTGAGGTAAAAAGATGTTTTCCTTGTTTGCTCATGTGCTGTCTCCTCTCTAATAAACAGGCTAAAAATAACATAAGGGGTGTATCTTTGTAAACATCTTTAATGAATCCGGGAAGGGGGAATCGCTCGCTTCGGGTTTTTAACGCCGTTGCCTCCCCCTCTGACTCGGGCCTGCGGAACTCCGCACGCTCGCTTACTGGCGCCTCTGACTCTCAGTGGCCATTCCTTCCACCTGTTGCTCTACATCACGTGCTCAAACAGTCCTCGGCTCCGGCTTCGCCGGATTCCCTCGCCAAACGGGGAGCCAGGGCTAAACCCTCAATGTCGCTTCTCCCCCTTCCCGGATTCATCACTCGGCGTTGGTACTGAGGGCTCTTATCTAGAGTTGGGGATATTAATCATCAAGGAATTTAAGATGATTATTTTGACCATAAACAAATTTTTAGCCTGAATTATTCATGAATATCAATATTTTTAGTATGGTTATATTGTTAAAGACAGGAAATTTGTTTTATGGAGAGCTTTCTGGAGGATTGCTGAGGATTAAGAGTTTGAATTTATCTTACTCTTTATGCTATTTTTAACACCCGATGGAATACATTTTCTCCACAAGAAAAAAACTCTCTCCTATAAGGAAATGTTGGTTAATACTCCTCCCTTTTCTCCTTAATCCTGCCTTACATTCTCAGGGGGATAATTTTCCTTTTCATGTCTCACAGCTCACTCTCAAGAATGGACTCCATGTTATCATCTCAGAAGATGATTCTTTTCCTCTTGTTTCAGTTGTAATTGCCTATAATGTTGGCTCAGCAGACGAGAAAATGGGGAAGACAGGGCTTGCTTATCTGCTTGAAAATCTGATGTTTCAGGGCTCGAAGCACGTGGCCCGGATGCAGCATGTTGCCCTTATAAACAAAATAGGAGGCAGGCTGAATGCATTAACTTCAGAAGAAAAAACTGTTTACTACCAAACAGTTCCTTCAAACCAACTCCCCCTTGTGCTCTGGCTCGAATCTGACCGCATGAACTTTCTTGAGATAACAGAATCGAAGGTCGAAAGAACAAAGGATTCTCTGCTAGAAGAAATAAAGCACAGGAAGGAAATAGAACCTTATTTTGAAAGTCTTTCTGAATTTGACCGTCTGGCCAGGCCTGGTTTTTCTTACAGTCATCCGGTAATAGGAACAGAGAACGACATCCGAAATTTAACACTCAAAGATGTCAAAGATTTTTATTCCACTTACTATGCCCCCAATAATGCTGTGCTCTGTATAGCAGGAAATGTGAACCGGAGTAAGGTTGAGGAGCTGGTGAGGAGGTACTTTGGGACTCTAGCTGAAGGTAAGAGCCCTCCTCCTCGTAAAAATCCCGAAGAACTCAAAAAAGTATCCACAACCCAGGTCTTCGAGGAAGTACTTGCTCCTACGCCGGGTTTTCATCTTGGTTACAGACTCCCCTCCCCTCTTTCGAATGATTTTTATCCTCTCCAGATAATCGAGTACATTCTACTTCGAGGGAGGAGCTCGCGTCTTCATAAAAGGTTGATGGCAAGAGAGCGCCTCGCTTACAGTTACAGCGGCGGTATTGAGAAATGGAAGCATTTTTCTCTTTTAAAGGTCTCTGTGCTGGCTAATAATGAGGTCATGACAGAGATGTGTAGGAAAGCAGTTTATTCAGAAGTTAACAGAATAAGGACAACCCGTATCCCAGACAAAGAACTCACCAAAGCAAAAAATATGCTTAAGGCTGATTATGTAAGTCGATACTCAACAACTCTTGGCAGAGCTCTTTTCCTCGTCGATTCGTACCTGCAGAAAGGGTCTCTTTCTCATCTGGCCACAGAGCTTTCTATGTTTCTTGGAGTAACTCCAGGAGATATTATAAGAGTTGCCCATAGGTACCTTTCCCCCGATAACAGAATCCTGCTCACAGTAAGGATAAAATGAGGAATCTCAGTGCCAGAGAGAGGAGGATATTAACAGCCTTTCTGTTTATCAGCCTTTTGGGGCCTCAAGCTCTTTATGCTCAGGAGAAATTCAGAAGATCTCCTCCTTTTCCCCAGCCGTTAAGACTTCTAAAACTTCCGGAAATTGAGTCAGTCAAGCTTTCGAACGGGCTTAAGGTTGCCCTTGTCCGAAGAGAAGGTCTTCCCCTTCTTACCATGCAGCTTATTGTGTTAAGCGGAGAGAGTTCTTCGCCTGAAGGGAAATCAGGAGTGGCGACAATCACCGCCCGCATGTTTCCCAAAGGAGCTGAAAATCTAACTTCTTCTAAGGTAGATGAAATAATAGAGTACATCGGAGGCAAGGTGACAACAGCAGCATATGGTGATTACTCGGTGTTTACTCTTACCTTCCTAGAGGAATATCTTGAGGTCGCCCTGGACATGCTCAGCAGGATGATTCTCCGCCCTTCTTTTCTCCGCAGAGAAATAGATGCTGAAAAAAGGAATATCTTTTTCGAGATTAGAGAAAGAGAGAAAGACCCCTCTTACCTCGGTAAGAAGCATCTCCTTCAACTCTTATTCGAAGGACACCCTTACGCCAAAGTAGCTTTCAGAGAAGACTCCCTTAAGAATATTTATCCCAGAGATATACTCCAGTTTTTCAGGCGGTATTACAGGCCTGAGAACTGTATTCTCCTTTTTCAAGGAGATTTGAACCTCAATACTGCTGTTAAAAAAACAAGCCATTATCTCAATCTCTGGAAAGGTAGGGAAAAGGAGATAACCTACTTGAAGCCACCAGAGGCATGTAAGAAGAAAAGGGTTGCTTTTGTAGACCTGCCTGGTGCAAAAGAGGCCACTGTTTTTCTGGGCAATGTTATCTACACACCGAGCAGAAAGGAATATTTTCCTCTTTTTGTTCTCAACCAGGTGCTGGGTGGTACACCCAACAGCCGCCTTTTCCTAAACCTGAGAGAATCGAAGGAGTATGCTTATTTTGCCTTCAGCGAAGTTGAGCTTTTCAGGCTGTGCAGTGTTTTTATCATCAGGGCCAGGGTGAGACCAAAATTTATTTTTCTCTCTGTAGAAGAATGTCTAAAAGAAATTGAAAAAATTTTAAGGGAAGAAATCTCAAGCTTTGAAATTGAACAGGCTAAATCCTATTTACTCGGAAATTTTCCGCTCAACATCGAGAATCTTGATGATTTTTCTCGTTATCTATCAAAAATCCTCGCTTTTGATATAGGAAGTGAATTCTGGACCAGATATTACGAGAACATCATGTCAGTCAGTACAGAGAAAGTCTTTGAGATTGTCCAGAACTACCCCTTTGCTACTCCGGTAATAGTGGTTGTCGGAGATAAAGAAAATATTATGGACTACCTCTCAGACTTCGAAGAAATTGAGATTTATGACAGCAAAGGAATTTTTCAATATCTAATTTCAAAAGGAGTTGAAGAATGAAATTAGTTGAATGTGTGCCCAACTTCAGTGAAGGGAGAGATATGGAAAAAATCAGAGCTATTCTCAAAGAAATCGAGAGTACGCCTCAGGTTAAACTCCTTGACTCAGACCCAGGCGAATCCACCAACAGGACAGTGGTAACCTTTATCGGTTCTCCGCAAAGCGTGAAAGAGGCTGCCTTTAAGGCCATTAAGAAAGCAGCTGAGGTTATTGACATGAGAAAGCACAAAGGAGCTCACAGCAGAATTGGGGCCGCGGACGTATGCCCTTTTGTGCCCGTGACAGGAGTTACCATGGAGGACTGTGTTAAGATTGCGAATGAGGTGGGAGAACGTGTTGCTCGTGAACTAGAAATTCCTGTCTACCTCTATGAGGAGGCGGCAAAAAAACCAGAGCGCAAGAATCTAGCTAATATTCGTGCCGGTGAGTACGAAGGCCTGGCTGAGAAATTAAAAGATCCCCAATGGGCACCCGACTACGGAAAACCTGTCTTTAACGAAAAATCAGGGGCGACTGTTATAGGTGCCAGAGAGTTTTTGATAGCCTACAATATCAACCTCAACACCAGGGATAGAACGCTCGCTCGAGATATCGCCTTCACTCTACGTGAGAGAGGGAGGGCAAAAAGAGATAAGAAGGGAAATATAATCAGAGATGAGGAGGGAAAGCCGGTCAGAATTCCCGGAAAGTTCAAGGAGGTAAAAGCAGTGGGGTGGTATGTCGAAGATTACGGGATTGCCCAGATATCTATTAATTTCACCAATTATAAGATCTCCCCTCCCCATCTGGTTTTTGACGAAGCAAGAAAGCTTGCTTCAGAGATGGGCTTGCGTGTTACAGGAAGCGAGCTGGTAGGCCTGATTCCCAAAGAAGCTCTTTTGATGGCGGGCAGGTATTATCTCGAGAAACAGGGAAAGAGCCCGGGTGTTCCCGAGGAGGAGCTGATAAGAACAGCAGTTATATCGCTCGGTTTGAATGATGTTGCTCCTTTTGACCCCAAAAAGAAAATTATTGAATATCAGTTCCAGGAAATCGAGAACTCTCTCCTCGACCTCCAGCTCCGTGAGTTTGTGAACGAGCTTTCCCTTGATTCCCCTGCACCAGGAGGGGGAAGCACAGCTGCCTTATGCGCTTCTCTTTCGGCTTCGCTTTCATCGATGGTCTCAAACATTACTTTCAGCCATAAAGATTATGAGAATGTTCGGGCCGAGATGAAAGAAATCGGACTGAAAGCGCAGCCCCTTAAGGATGAACTCCTGCGTGGAGTGGATAAAGATAGTGTGGCTTTTAACAAAGTCCTGGATGCTTTGAGGATGAAAAATAAAACAGAAGAGCAGAAGGAGGAACGGGAAAAAGCCATCCAGGAAGCCACCAAAGAAGCAACACTGGTGCCTTTTGGAGTTTTAGAAAAGAGTGTCCAAGCCCTGAAGCTTGCAAGAGAAGTGGCGAGCAAAGGATTCAAAAACTCTTTGAGTGATTCAGGGGTAGCAGCTCTCACAGCCCAGGCAGCTGCCGAAGGTGCTTATTACAATATCCAGATTAATCTTCCTGGCATAAAGGATGAAGAGTTCAGGGCCGAGATTCTGGAAAAGGCTGAAGCCCTGAAAAAGGAGGCCCTTGAGCTGGGGAAAGAGATAAGAGCTCATGTCGAAAAAGAATTGAGCTCTGGGTATGAGCAAAAAAAGCGACCAGGATAAAACTCTCATCTCCACCGGTGAAAAAAAGAAAATAAATATCACCCCTCATTTCATCCGCTTAGGCGATTGAAGCTACCTTTCATTTCTGAGAATATTTACTCCTTATCGAGAATAAATGAAGAGGAGAACTTCATCTGCTTTGAAAGGATTACGATTTCGGCTCTGGTCTATAATTATCATTGCCCTGGTTTTTCTTTTTTTCTCCTCTCTTACTAATTTTTTTCCCCGGATATGGGGATTTGCCGGTTTCAACTCTCAGGATAAAGCCCTTCTTACCCTGGGCCTGTTGTTAATTCTGGTTATTTCTTTCAGCGCTCTGGTTGTGGCTGAGAGAAGTCAACGAGCTTATCCTCATGGTGGAGAAACGGATGATGAGGAGAAGATTGATGCTCCTGAAATATCTAACGAAAGCGTTGCCCGTTCCAGAAGCACCGGTTCAGACCAGATTAACAAGTATTACAGAGATATGCTTCTTAAGTTACAGAAAAAACTTCTTCAGGTTAACCAGTTTGCCAAATCGCTTGCAGACGCCAATGAGTCCTTAACTCGTGTGGCAGCCAAAGATGGCTTGACGGGTCTTTATAATCAAATATTCATCAAAGAAAGGCTGCAGCAGGAAATTTATCGAGCTGAAAGATACGGTCGTCCCCTCAGTGTCTTGATGCTTGACCTGGATGATTTCAAGAAACTTAACGACAGGTACGGCCACGTCACAGGAGATAATGTTCTCAAAACAGTTTCACGTTTAATAGTTGAATTGATCAGACCTGCGGATATTCCAGGGCGTTATGGAGGAGAAGAATTCCTGATCATCCTTCCTGAGACGAACAGCGAAAATGCTTTTCTTGTGGCTGAAAGGATAAGACAGAGAGTCGAGGTCTGTCTATTTGAAACAGACAATTCAAGCCAGAGCACAGTTCATGTCACTCTGAGCATAGGTCTCTGTACCTATCCTGATTTTGGACGTACAGCTCAGGAACTCATTGCCCTGGCTGATTCTGCCCTCTACAAAGCCAAGACAAGCGGAAAAAACATGGCGGCTGTCTACAATGGTTGAAAACGGGGAAAACAAACACAAAAAAATGGGAGAAACTGGTTTGAAGCCTGAAGATAAGAATGTAGAGAGAGAGGAATCAGCTCTTGAGATAAATCCTGTTGAACTTAAAAAGGTAAAAGAGGCAATTCAATCTTTCACCAAAGCCTTCACTCTGATCAAGATGTACCCAGGGGATAATCCGTCGGTCAAGAAAGGTATCAGTCTCTTTGTTAAGAAAATGAAAGAATTTCTCGATGAGTATGAAGAGTTGAAAATCAGTATTGACGAATTCTCTTTTTCCTACGAAGGAGCGATTGTTTTTCAGGACGAGGAAAAGAAAAAGAGTCTTCCTTTCCTCTTCTATAAAGATGGCATGAGAGAACTCAGTTTTCAAGATGGTATCGAAGAGGAAGAGCTTCAGGATTTTATTGAAACCCTGAAGATATATTCTGAGCTTCCATCCGAAGAAAGTGATATTGTCAATGCTCTCTGGGAGAAAGATTACCCCCACATCAACTATTTTGCCCTGGATGAGTTTCTCGATTCAGACATAGGCGGAGCTGAGGAAGGCGATGGATATATCATCGATAAACAATCTCTGGTAAATGGCGCCATAAGCCTTACATCAGAGGATATGAGGGAAATTCAGAAAAGAAAACAGACCCTTGGCATTCTCAGAGAAGATGAGAAGGAAAAAGAACAAAAATCAAGCTCGGATTCATCACTTGTTTCTCAGCTCGCCTCAATAAACGAAGGAGAAATTCCAGAGCTTGAAAATATGCTCTTAAGCAGCAGGGAACCATCCCGGTTGGCTGAACTGGTAACTCTTCTTTTTGAGATTCTTTTTCTAGAGGAAAAAGAGGAGCAGTTCACAGCCACCTTAAATGTTCTTGAGCAATGCTACCATGAAATACTTCATAAGGCTGATTTTACTCTCGCTTCAATGATCTTAAGACGTTTGGAAGAGTTGATGGAAATGCAGTCTGTTGAGGATGGAAGAAAATGCGAGGAGTTGAAAAGTTTTTACGCCAAACTCAGAAGTGAAGAAGTATTATCTCTTCTGCGGGAAATATTTATCCACAACAGGGTAGTTGATTTTGAATCTTTCTTTGATTATTTGAGGCTATTTGGCCCGAAATCGATTCCTTTTATTGGAGACATATGGAGTCAGATAAAAGATCCTTTTGTTCTCTCCAAGGCTAAAGATTTTCTCCATCAGAGAGGCAAGGATGATTTAGAAGCGCTCATGGAGATTACAAACGAGGAAGATGTTTCGCTCGCCAGAGAGGTGATAAAGATACTGACCAGTATCCACAAACCTGAGATAATTCCCCACCTCGAGAAGCTTGCCACTTATCCCGAGAGGAAAGTTAGGCTGGATGCTATTCAGACACTGGGGAAGCTAGAAGATGATGGGGCCAACAAAATATTTTTGCGCTTTATCGACGACAGCGATGAAGAAGTCAGGACTGTGGCCCTCATGAATCTAAGAGCAACAGGAGATAGAGAGGTATTTGATTCAGTAATGAAGATTGCCCTTGAAAAAGAATTTCACAAAAAGAGAATCACAGAGAAAAAAGCAATTCTAAATTTTCTGGCTAGGTCGAAAAGAGAAGAGGCCTACAATTTTTTCAGGTCAATGATGAAAAAATCTTCTCTTCTGACAAAGTGTAAAATTGATGAAACGAAGCTGTGTATAGTTTCTGCTCTCGAAATGGTTCCCACACCTGAAACAAAGGATATCTTTGCCCAGGGTGCAAAATCGAAGAACAGAGTTTTAAGCCGGGCGTGTAAACTTGCTTTAAGAAAGATTTCTTCAAAAGTTGAGCCCTACTCTGGGGCAAAAGGAGAGTTTCGTGTCTGAAGAGGAAAAGGGGAAAGTAAAAGAAGAAATGGAGACCACAGAGTTAAAGGATAAATCTCTGTCTAAAATTGGGGAAGAAATATTCCTTCGTTTTTCCTCTGCCCTGAGAACGGCTTCCATATACGAAGCAAACAACCTCACTTTCCTCAGGCAGATAAACATTCTCTTCAACCTTGTGTATGAAGTACTCCGCAAGGAAGGAGAAGCTGTTTTTCGGTTAAGGGAAAGTGCTCTTTTTTTTAATTCAGTAAGAGTCAGGCTCGATTTCTCCAATTTCCAGAGTTTTAAATTTCTGGCAGAAGAGCTGGGAAAAAAAGAAATCACAAGCTTTGCCTTTGAATCCGGTCTTTGTGAAGAAGAGCTTACGCAGTTTGTTATGGCCCTTAAAGAAGAGGAAGTGGGAGAAGAAAATCCTTTTGAGGATTTTCTCAAGAGAATGGAGATAAGGGGAATACGCAATGTTTCCCTGGAGAAAATCTCCCCTTTTGAAAGGCAAACGCGGCTCCAGACAAAGAAGGTGAAGCAGTATGCAAAAAAGGTTTTTTTCAAGAGTATTACCCACCTCAAGGAGGTCTTTGAGAGAGAAAGAGAGAAAAAAAGAGTGCGGCTAAAGACCACCAGGCGTCTTATGCAGTCAATTGTCAATCTTATGATTCAGGATGAAGCATTCATGATGGGGCTGACTAACCTCAAGAATTATGATGAATATACTCTTAACCACTCTGTAAACGTCTGCATTCTGGCCGTCTGTCTGGGAAGAAGGCTCGGACTTGATAAGAAAGAACTTGTTGATCTGGGAGTAAGTGCCTTTTTCCATGATATCGGGAAGCTGGATATTCCCAAGGAAATCCTGGATAAACCTGCCTGTCTTACACCTGAAGAGAGAAGAGTCATAGAGAAGCATACATATCTAGGAGCTGGCAGACTTGTCCGCTTGAAAGAAATGAGCTATTTGCCGGTCAGAGCCCTCTATGTAGCTCTCGAACATCATCTGCGGTCTGACCTCTCGGGATATCCCAGATACTGGAAGAAAAATTCGATCAATCTCTACAGCAAAATAGTAGAGATATGCGATTTCTTCGATGCACTCACGACAAAAAGACCATACAGGGAAGACGTATTTACCCGCAATGATGCCCTGAGCTTGATGATTGAGAAGAGCGGTAAGGATTTTGACCCCCTGCTTTTAAAAGTCTTTGCCAACATGGTGGGAGCCTATCCCATAGGTACCCTTGTTGCTCTTGATACAGGGGAGCTTGCTGTGGTAACAGAAACAAATCCGGATGTGGCTTTTTATCTTCGTCCCAAAGTTAAGCTTATAACTGATTCTTCGGGAAATAGGATTGATGGCGACATTGTTGACCTGACAGAAAAGGATGCTTTTACCCACGGGTATAAAAGGACGATCGTTAAATCCCTGAACCCTCATAAATATGGCATAAATGTTGCTGACTACTTTTTTTCCCAGGAAGAAGAAGAGCAATCAGAATCAGCCGAGATTAAGGCAGCTGGCCTTTGAGCTGACTGTTTTATCTTTTCAAAACTAAGCCTATTGTATAAAATATGATGGTCTTTATTGTATTTTTACTACCCTAGGCAGTAAAGGTGGATTATTCACAAATAATCAAGGTAAATTATTTTTCACACCCAGGAGGAAGCGATGAAGTCACTGCTTGTGATTGATATGCTTAATGATTTCCTAACCCGAGATGGAGCTCTCTACTGCGGCAACTCTTCACTTAAAATCATACCTTTTGTGAGGGAAATGATAGAGAAATTCCGCCGTCAAGGAGAGTTGGTAATCTTTGTCTGTGATTTTCATGACCGAGATGATAAAGAATTTCAGATGTTTCCTGCTCATTGTGTTGCTGGCAGCGAAGGAGCGCAGGTAATTGACGAGCTTCCAGTCTCAGAAAGTGATATCATTGTCCGGAAAAAAACATTAAGCTCATTCCTTAACACTGGGCTGGACAAGGTGCTTGAAGAACATAAAATCACCGAGGTCCATGTGGTTGGTGTCTGCACCTCGATCTGTATCATGGATGCAGTGGGCGAACTCCGGAACAGACATTTTCCGGTCTATGTCTACCTAAAGGGGGTGGCAGATTTTGATCAAGAAGCCCATGAATTTGCTTTGAAAAGGATGAAAAAAGTTTACGGAGCCAACCTGGTTGACTGAGAAATAATAATTCAGGCAGGATAATATTAGGGAGGAGAAAGTCAATGAAAGAATGGTCTCATGAGGATAAAAAAATCGAGCTCATCGAGGGAAATATAGTCCTTCTTGAAGTTGATGCCGTTGTTAACGCTGCCAACAAAAACCTACAGCTTGGCGGCGGAGTTGCAGGAGCGATAAGATCTTTCGGAGGCCCTTCGATACAAGAGGAGTGCAACAGAATCGGACCTATAAATGTGGGTCAAGCAGTTATCACTGGAGCTGGTGAGTTGAAGGCAAGATATGTTATTCATGCTGTCGGTCCTGTTCATGGAGAGGAAAATGAGGATGAGAAGCTAGGTAGAGCAACTTTTAACAGCCTGAAAATCGCCGGGGATAAAAAGCTGGAAACTATCGCCTTTCCCGCTATAAGCACCGGCATATTTGGTTTCCCGATGCAGAGGTGCAGTGAAATCATGCTCAAGACCACAATGGATTTTCTCAGGCAGGAAGAGACAGAGTGGCCGAAAAAAGTTATATTTTGCCTTTACGGACAGGAAGCTTATTCTGTCTTCCAGCAAACCCTGAAAAGGCTCACCTCCGATTAACCCAGGTTAAAATAGTTGTCTGACTTTTTTGATCGTGAATAAAACACAGAAGATGAGAAACGAGAAAATAACGATGCTTCCTCCCGCGGGTATGTCGAAGGAAAAGGCACCATACAGTCCACCCAGAACAGAAACAAGGGCTGTTGCTGCCGAGATGAGGAGGGCTGATTTAAAACTTCCTGCTATTTGAAGGGCAGCTGCTGCGGGTATGACAACCAGAGCTGTGACAAAAATGAGACCCACAATCTTCATCCCCAGCACCACTGTGAGGGCAGTAAGAATTATGAGCAAGGAATCAAGGATCTCAACTCTGATTCCTGAAGCTTTTGCTGTTTCAGAATCAAAGGCTATGAAGAGAAACTTACGGTAAAAAATTAAGATTACCACCAGAACCGCAGATAGCAATCCCAACGAAAGCCAGACTTCGTGAGGTTCAATGGCCAGAATTTCGCCGAAGAGATAGCTGAAGAGATCGACGTTAAAACTCCGGGCAAGAGAAACAAGAATAATCCCCAGAGCCATGCCAACAGCGCTGAAAATCCCTATGGCCGTGTCGAAATGGAGTCCTGCCTTATGCCTGAGTTTTAGCATACCCAGGGCAGCTATGACTGAGACAGCCACGCCTGCCCCAAGGACCCCAATTTTAAAGAACAATCCCAGAGCAACTCCTGCAAACACAACATGGGCAAGACCATGGGCAAACATGGCGTTTCTTCTTAGGACTAGGAAAACCCCTAGCAGAGCACAGGCGACAGCGATAAAGATTCCACCGATTAATGCTCTCTGAATAAAGCCGTAGCCGAGTAATTCTTCCATGGCAATCTTAATGTTGGTGAGAGACGAGGTGATGTCCTCCTGCCAGCATTTCTTTAAAAGCTTCAGAACGACAGAATTCACTGTGCGAACCGTGATAAATAAGCCTCTTGTTCAGACAGGCTACTTTTCTCACATGCCTATTAACTATTCCTATATCATGGGTGACGAGGACAATGGTTATACTCTGATTTTTATTCAGCCTATCAAGCATTTCATAGAAACGTTCTTGAGTTTCAGCGTCTACACCGGTCGTCGGTTCATCAAGAAAAAGCACCTGAGGTTGATTGACAATGGCCCTGGCAATGAAAACCCTCTGCTGCTGACCTCCTGAGAGAGTTCCGATGCGGCGGTTTTTAAATTCTTCCATGCCCACCTGTTCGAGTGCTTTCTCAATAGCTTTCCCTTTGTAAACTTTTCCGGATGTAGATTTTCCCTTTCTTGACGAAAGAGCCATTTCCACCACTTCTTTAACCGAAGCAGGAAAGAGAGAATCAATGTGAGTGGCTTTCTGAGGAACATAGCCGATTTTTGTCCATTCTTTGAATTGGTCAACCGCTTTCCTCATTATTACTACTTCTCCTGAGGAGGGCTTTAAAAGACCGAGGATTATTTTAATAAGGGTGGTTTTTCCAGAACCATTAGGCCCGATAATGGCCAGAAAATCCCCAGATTCGATGTTGAAGCTTACATCCTCGAGCACTTTTATGTAGGCATAGCTGAAAGAAACGTTCCTCAGAGTAATAAGGGGTTGTTTTTCAGCGACAGTTAAGTCCATGCTTCAAATTCTCCAGATTTTTCTCCATTATCTCAAAGAAGGTAATCCCAGATTTGAACTCCTCCCTGGAGACGGTTGCTCCTGTGTTGAGGGTTAAAATTTTTGCTCCTGTCTCCCTTGCAATTACGCTTGCCAGCTCGCTGCTTATGAAACTTTCAAAGTAAATGGCTTTGGCTCTATGGGCCTTAGCCACTTTAACCACTTCTGTTATTTTCCTCGGGGAAGGTTTCGAGTCAGGGCTCAATCCGTATAGGGCTACCTGATGCAGACCATAGCGGTGGGCAAGGTAACCGAAAGCAGCATGCCCGCCCACGATAAAGGTTCGGCTCTCACATTGAGATAAGCTCTTTTGGTATTTTTTATCGAGGTCCTCAAGTCTTTTTTTGTAAACACCAGCTCTTTTTCTATAGCCTTCTTCATGGTCAGGATCAAGCCTAGAAAGGGTTTTTTCTATCCTGTCTACAATTTTCCTGTCAATTCCAAAGTCCAGCCATATATGGGGATCTAAAAGTCCGCCCTGGGGATGTTCATCTTTTCGAACTTCAGCCTCAGCTCTCTTTTCTCTTTCAGAAGATGAGAGGCAGGCAGTTATATCGGTAGGGATTAATTCTCTGCTCGCTTCGATTATTTCCAGCTTCTCGCTTGAAACTCCTTTTGTCATCTCCTGAAGCCATGGTTCGAGGGAGTCATCAACATAAATCAAGATATCAGCAGTTAGGAGCTTGAGCATGTCAGATGGCCTTGGCTGCCAGGTGTGAACTTCTGCTCCTGGTGGAAGGAGAAACTTTACTTCGCCTCTCTCACCGGCCACAACCTTAGCCATTTCGTAAAGAGGGAAAACAGTGGCCATAATTTTTGTTTTTTTTATCAAATCATCTTCTGTAGAAAGGATAAAGAGAGGTGAAAAGTGGAGTGCTAAAAAAGCAAAAAAAGGAATAAGAAAGTACTTTTTCCCCATGGTTAGTCTATAGGGTAAAGCCTTTCCTTCCATTCAATTTTCTTCTTGAAGAGAGAAAGCCGGAAGGAATTGATGAAAATGAGAAAGCAGAGAACGATTGTCAGAGGGTGAAGAAGGCTGTAGAAAACATCGGTTTTAAACCTGATCGCCATGGTTATCTTAATGATGGTGATAACTACTACCTGGAGGAGCGGGAGGGTGATGGCGGCGTGGGCTTCGATTGCTGCCCAGAGAGTGAGATAAGGATAAATAAAAAGGAAATACCCGATGATAAATATTCCTGCCAGGTAATGGGGTGCGGCTCCGATTGCTTCATAGTGGTTTTTGGAGAAGCCTTTCCAGAGTTGGCGAAAATTGCGGTAAAACCTGACATTCACCATGTCTGTGCCGTCGAGGACAGTAATTTTTCCCTTATATTCTTTGACCAGTTTTGCCAGGGCCATATCGTCAACAATTTCTCGCCTTATTTCGTTATATCCGCCGCAGGTGAAGTATATTTTTCGCTCGATAAGCATGAAAGGCCCTATACCGCAGGAAATGCGGGAGTCCTGGGAATAATTTATGAGTTTGAAAGGAAGAAGAACGAGAAAGGCAAAATGAATTATAGGAAGATAAAGCTTTTCAGACCAGGTTTTGGTACTCAGGCCAGGAATGGTGGTCACAAAAACAGAACTGTTTTTCTGGGAAGAAGCGACAGCAGTGGAGATTGAGTGAGGAGTATGGACCGTGTCTGCATCGGTGAAGAGAAACCATTCGCCCCGGGCAAGCTGAGAGAGCTGATGACAGGCCCAGTTTTTTCCATTCCAGCCTGGCGGTAGTTTCTTTCCTTTGACAACTTTAAGATTTACCGCCTCGGCAGTAAGCCTGTGGGCAATTTCGTAGGAGCTGTCTGTGGAATTGTCGTCAAGAACAATAATCTCCAGGCAGGGATAATCCTGTTTGAGTAAAGAGCGGAGACAATTTTCGATGTTCCTCTCTTCATTTCGCATCGGTACAAGGACTGAAACTAGAGGCAGAGGCTCTTTGAGTTCCAGCTTTTTCTGCTCATTCATCATCTTGATGTTACGCAGAAGGTTGAGGAACAAGAGTAGAAGTAGAAATAGAATTATTATCTGAATTAATTCCATCTCACTCTACCCGAACCGCTATTAATTTCTTACTACTTATTACATATCTCCTTTGATGTCAACTCAGGACCTTTTGTAAACATCTTTTATTCCGTGAGAATCCCAATCTTTATTTAAAAGTAATGACTATATTCTTCCTTGTGTATTCCTGGGGATTTCCTTTAAAAGAGATTTTCAGCTTTTTCACTCCTTTTTCTGACTCTTCGATATCTGTTCCGCTGGAGGCAAATATGCGGCGGGATGTATACATTAAAAGCTCGTATGCCTGACCACCGATTCCTTCAGCAGTGATGTTAATTTTTTTATCCACGTAGGAAGTTTTCACCACTCTTAATCCTCTGGAGCGAGCTCCGATCTGAGGAAAAAAGGATGGAAGAGCAAGGTTGATACTTTTCTCATACTCAATCTCGACTACTGTTTCTCTGGCCGTTTTAAAAGTTAAGTGACAGCGAACCTGTCCCCTACTGTCTCCGATTTTGTGTTCATGTCTTGAACCGTTTACTCTCACTTCTCTAACCTCGGCTCCAAAACCCAGATCAGGGTTGAAAGATAGAAAGTAAGGAGATTCAGCCTCAGTTTTTATTTCAAGCACGATTTTTTTTTCATTTCTTTTGAGATTGAAGTGGAAAATGTCCTTTCCAAGCCTGAAATTTCTGACTTCAACCCAGTCCATTCCCCCAGGGAGAGAGGGATTAAATTCAATTTCCTTTTTGAGCGCATTTCCCTTCAAGCCCAGCAGTCCTCTCACCAGGCAGGTTATGACAGGTGATGAGGAGAATACCTGGTGGGGCACCGAGGCTTCGATTGTTTTAAAGAACTCGCCGGAAAAAAGCTCGGGACAGTAACCGAGTGCATCTATAAAGGTGTTGTATGCCAGGTTCATGAGGTGAGAAAAGGCAGCCACGGTGCGCTTGTAATTGTACTCGGCAAGGCAGGTATATCCGGTAAGAAAAGGCCACACAGAACCATAGTTGTAATTCAGCGGGTCGTAGTATTCGCTTCTCGCAGAAAGGGAACGTACTCCCCAATCAGTGCTCAGCTCGGATGAGGCGAAAACGTCCAGAGTGGCCCCAGCTTTGTCCGGCTCTATGTGGGAAAAAAAGAGGGGCATGAAAGGCCAGACAGACGTCTCGCTTAAAAGTTCATCTTTGACTGTAATGGCGTGGACATACCTTTGTGTTTTAATGTCGTAGAATTTTTCCCGAAGAGATTTGAGAGCCTTTTTGCACCTTTTAGTGGCATCCGACTCTATGCTTCTTTCTCTCATAATTGAAGCCAGTTCAGCCAGGGTTCTGTAAGATTCGACCGACAGGGAAGCAAGGTAGATATCTGTTTTTGTTTTTCTGAGAAAAGAGCCGAGTTCAAGGGCTGCCAGGCCAGCGACCGTATTTTCCATCAGTCCATCCTCGTCAGTATCAGCGGTGAGAATATAGTGGTAGGCTTTTTTCACAGAAGGCCAGCTTTCCTGAAGAAATTTCATATCACCTGAGTGAAGGATGTAGTCGTGAAGAGCAATGATGTAGTAAGGAGTTGTCTCTGCATGGTAAAAACCGTAGGGATACTTTTCAAACCAGGGGATAAATCCAGCTCCCTGGGACAATTCATGCATGATTTTGCCATCTTTACGCTGGTTTTTCCTGATGAGGAGCAGAGCGTCTCTAACAATCTTGAAGGAACCGTAGCTGTTGAGTGCCCAGGAATTGAAGAAGGTATCACCACCAAAAAACCAGGCAAAGCCAGGCCTCTCACTCCTCCCGGAAAGGCCGTAGCCTGCCACCAAGCCGCATCCAAGATGTGGGTTACAGACATAGGCCTTGTCCACGGCCACTTTTGCCCATTCAAAAGCATGGTTGAGAGTTCGCTCGGGAGTCTTCACTGAAAGATGCTCCTGGCTTAAATTCCGGTAATAGAGAAATTTCTCTCTGTAGAGCTCTTCAAGCTCATTCTTAAGCCGGGAATAGGCAGAATCAGCTTTTTTCATGCCCTCAGTACTGGCTGTGATGAAAAGAGGGTAAAAACAGGAACGACTCTCTTCGGGAGGGCAGTAAATTTTAAGCTTCATCTCTTCTTCAGGGAGGGCATGGGCAGGTCCGGTTGAGAATCTTTCTCCTGCCGGACTTCCAATGAGAGCAACATTCATGCCTGTACCTTCCGAGATGACGAAATAATTTTTCTCACTGTGCCAGTAGCTGTACTGACCCCCCAGTCCTGCTGGCCACATGGGCTTTAGATCAGGGATAAAGCTTACTATGATAGAAAGGGGCTTGATGGTATCCACCGAGAGCAAGACTGCTATTCCTCTCTCCTTAAGAGGAGCAAAGAAAATTTCTTCCACGGTAAATGAAGAATGGACATATCTTAGAATAGTCTGGTGGGGGTAAACATCGATTCTTTCGGCAATCTTTCCTCCCTCAATGAGCTTGTTTTCCTCTTCGAGAAGGAAAAAGAGACGAAAATTATGAGCCACCTTGTAGGGATAAACCCATATTTCAGAAGTTCCATTTTCTTTTCCCATGATGGTGGCCATCCGTCCCGAGCTTTCAAAGTAAGCTTGTGGCCTGACAGAGCGACCAAGGTGAAGGCCTTCCTTCTCAAGGGGAAAGGTGGCCATAATTTCAGGCTCGCTTCCGACAAGATAAAGGGAATTCATCATCCCCAAAAAGAAAATAAAAATGGCAACTTTTCTCATTTTTATCCTCCTCCCGCTCAAGCTGGATATTCAGGTTATAAGCTCTGCCTCGGCTCCCCTGTCAACCATGACCTCATACATTTCTGGCTTCGGAAAGCCATTTTTTTCTGCTCTTTCAAGGAGGAGGGCCATGAAGGATTGAAGGCTCTCCTTCCTCACCAGAGCAATTCCCGATCCGCCAAAACCAGCTCCTGTCAGCCTGGCGCCGAGACACGCTGGAAAATTCTTGCCCGTTTGGTAGAGAAGGTCGAGTTCAGGGCAGGAGACCTGGTAATTATCTCTCAGGCTTGAATGGGATTGAAAGAGGAGCTGTCCCAGCTTCCAGAAATTTTTTTCTCTAAGCATCCTAACAGCTTTTTTAACCCTCGCATTCTCTGTTACTACATGAAGCGCTCTTGTGTATAAAACCTCGTCCATCTCTTTTTTTAATTTCTGCAGGGCAGTGCGGCTGATTTCTTTAAAGCTTGAGTAACCTTTCTTTTTTAAAAAAAGAGCAGCCTGGCCGGATTCCTGACGGCGCCTGTTATATTCTGAGGAGGCAAGTTCTCTTCTTTTTCGGGTATCATAGACAAGAATCGAGACATTCTCTCTCTCCGGGTCAAAGGGAACAGGGGCGAATTCAAGAGTTTCACAGTCGAGGTAGATAGCTCTCTTTTTCTCTCCAAAAACAGATATAAACTGGTCCATGATGCCACACATAACACCCACAAATTCATTCTCTGCTTGCTGGGCGAGGAGCACTTTTTTTCTTTTATCAAGGCCAAGAACGAATAATCTGTCTAGACCCTCCAGAATGCTAATTTCAAGGGCTGCCGAAGATGAAAGGCCTGCTTCAAGTGGAATATCACCCCAGATGAGGCCGTTTATTCCACTCAGCCTGAAGCCTTCTTTTTTAAGAGTCCAGAGTATTCCTTTCAGATAGTTTTCCCATTTATTCTGGAAAGAAAAAGAGAGTGAATCCAGGGAAAATTCTGTCCCTTGTTCAAAATTTTGAGACCAGAGATGTATTTTTCTGTCACTCCTTTTTCCGGCAAGGAAATAATTCCTGAGATGAATGGCTGCAGGAAGGACATATCCACCGGTGTAGTCAGTGTGTTCGCCAATGATGTTAATCCTTCCCGGTGCTGAAGAGAAAATACCGGGCGAGGAATCGAAGATTTCTTTGAAAAGTTCTACTAGATTTTTTTTTACCATTGGAGAGCAGACGAATTTTAAAAATATCAGACGTAGAAGTCAAACATCTTGCATCCTTTCAATTTTTGTGCCATTATTTCGACTAATTTAATATGAAGAAAAGTATATTTCTATTCCAAAGGAGGCAATCATATGTCTGACTTATCCCAGAAATTAAAACCGGTTTTGCTCTGGAAGTATTTTGAGAGATTACTCCACATTCCCCGCTGTTCAGGAAATGAAGAAGCTGCTGGCGACTTTATCATTTCAACTGCAGAAAAGCTGAATCTTTCCTGGAAGAGAGATAAAGTCGGTAACATTGTGGTCAGGAAGAAAGCTTCTCCCGGTTTTGAGTCAGCAGAGACCGTTATTCTTCAGGGTCATCTGGATATGGTGTGCGAGAAAAATTCAGATGTGGAACATGATTTTGCTAAAGATCCTATTAAGGCCGAGATAAAAAACGGTTGGCTGCAGGCGAAAGGAACCACCCTGGGCGCAGATAACGGCATTGGTGTGGCAGCTTCCCTGGCGGTAATGGAAGACAGCTCCCTCCAACACGGGCCGCTCGAATTTCTTTTTACAGTTGATGAAGAAACAGGCCTCACAGGAGCGACAAAAATCGAGAAAGACTTTCTCAAGGGGAAAAAGCTTCTTAATCTGGACTCTGAAGATGAGGGTACATTCACTATCGGATGTGCAGGAGGTGCTGATTCCGAGCTATCGCTTCCTTTAAATAGAGCTGAAGAGGGAAAAGGCCGGATCTTCAGGCTCAAAGTTTACGGCTTCAGAGGAGGACATTCAGGAATTGACATAGACAAGGGAAGAGGAAATGCGATAAAAACTCTTGCCCGCTTGCTCTGGGGGCTTTCCCGCGAGTTTGAGTTTGGACTCATAAGCCTTGAAGGCGGAAACAAGAGGAATGCTATCCCCCGAGAAGCTTGGGCTGAGATTATGTTTGATGCTTCAGAGCTTGAATCATACACTTCTTGCCTCCGTAAGATTTTTGCTCATGTTCAGTCTGAATACAGAGCAGTGGAGAAAGAAGCTGCATTTAGCCTGGAGAGAAGCGAGACCGAAGTCAGAAAGGCCTTGATCGAGGCTGATAAGAGGAAACTCGTTAACTTTCTCCTTGCACTTCCCCACGGAGTTCTGACCATGCACCCTGAAATTAAAGACCTGGTTGAGACGTCAACTAACCTGGCCATCATCCACACTCACCAGGAAAAAGCCGAGATTGTCTGCAGCAGTCGCAGCTCTGTTGCTTCTGCCCTGGAATATACACGAAATACGATTCAGGCCATAGCTGAATTGGCTGCTGCTGAGGTAACTCAGCCAGAAGGTTATCCAGGATGGACACCGAACCTGGAGTCCCAGCTGCTGAAAACATTGAAAAAAGTTTATGAGGAAATGTTTCATAGAGAGCCGAAAGTGGAAGCTGTCCATGCAGGGCTTGAGTGCGGAATCATAGGCGAGAAATTTCCAGGCATGGATATGATTTCTTTTGGCCCGACCATAGGACATCCCCACTCTCCTGAGGAGAGGGTGAATTTAGAATCTGTGGAAAAATTCTGGAATTTTCTCACTGCATGCTTAAAAAAACTGGCAGCCTAGGTGTTTTGAGCCTTTCCAGAAGTAGCTACCAGGCGATTCCGTAATCCTCTCCGTAATTGCTCGATCCTCCCCAGAAAGTTCCGTGATCCCTGTCAAAGAAAATGGCGTTTATGGGTCCTGAGGTATGGCTTCTGAAAATAAGCGTATAACCCATGAGCCGCAGGTTTTCTCGGACTTTTTCTGGAATTTTTTCATTGAGCAGCAATCTTCCGGGTTTTGACTCGTGGGAGCCGAATGAGCTTTTCATCTGATAACTTGTGAAGTTAGCAGCCTCGCAGGCTTGCTGGACATTCATCCCGAACTCAACCATGTTGAGAAAGAACTGGAGAAGGTTCTGGTCCTGTGTATCACCGCCCTGAACTGCAAAAGAGAGGAAAGGCTTCCCGTCCTTGAGGGCGATACTGGGAGTAAGGGTGGCACGCGGTCTTTTCCCGGGAGCAACCACATTGAAGGGGTTTTCAGCCTCGTGGAGGACAAAGCTCTGCATGCGCTGGCTCATGCCTATGCCTGTTTTGCCTGCTATGCAGGCTGGGATCCATCCCCCGCTTGGAGTGGCAGAGACAACCCACCCTTCTTCATCGGCCGCCTGGATTGACGTCGTCCCGGCCAGGAAATTTTCTTCAAAGGCGGTTATTTCTTCTTTCTGCTTCCTGGTTTGTTTTTCTTTATTTACGATCGGCCAGTCTTCAAGATAGTGGAGGAAAGGATTTTTCCTCCCCTCAAAAGGGTACGGATTCCCGGGTTTAACATCAGGGTCATTCAGGTTCCAGTTTAGTTTTTTCAGGCGTTCCCTGGCATATCCCTTGGAAAGGAGTCCCTTGATTGGTTCTTGCGGTGGAAAGTATGGGTCTCCGTAGTAGAAATCCCTGTCCGCAAAAGCAAGATTCATCACCTGGTAAATGGTGTGAATGTAATTTACGCTGTTGTAGCCCATTTCCTTGAGGCCGATTTCTTCCAGCATATTCAGCATCTGGAGGAGAACAGGTCCCTGTACCCAGCAGTTTAACTTGTAGACTTCAATCCCTTTGTAGGTCGTCATCACCGGCTCTTCTATGTACACTTTCCAGTGGGCCAGGTCTTCAAGGGTGATGAGACCTCCCTGGTCTCGCGAGCCGCGGACAAACTCCTGAGCAATATCTCCCTTGTAAAAGCGGTCGTAAGCAGCATATATTGCTTCTTTGCGGCTTTTCCCTTCAGCGAGCGCCTTCTGCTCAGCCTCGACAAGTTTTTGCAGGGTTTCTAAAAGCTCTGGCTGGCTAAAAATTTCACCAGGATAGGGTGCTTCATGTTCCTCTCCCAGATGGGGAAGGAGCACTTTTCTGGAATAAGGCCATTTTTTTATCCAATCTTTTTGTCTTTCTATGCTTTCTGCGAGCTGTTTTTCTACCGGATATCCTCTGGCCATTTCCATAGCAGGTTCCAGAACCTCACTCAGGCTCATGGTGCCGAATTCAGCCAGCATGACCATTAATCCTCCTGGAGTGCCTGGTGTAACAGCGGCCAGAGGGCCGTAGGCTGGCGGGTAATCAAGACCCTTTTCCTTGAAAAATTCTGGCGTTGCACCTGTAGGAGCAACACCCAGGCCGTTTATTCCGTATACTTTTCCTGTGTGGGGGTTGTAAATCAGTGCCTGGGTCTCCCCTCCCCAGCTGAGGACATCATACATGGTGCACACTGCAGCCAGCATGGCGCAGGCAGCATCAACGGCATTTCCTCCCCGCTCAAAAATTTTTGCTCCTGCAGTGGCAGCCAGGGGTTTGCCGGTGATAGCCACCCAGTGTTTTCCGTGAAGCACTGGCTTTTCTGTCCTGTTCGCGGCCAACTTGCTGGAAGCCAGAAGAGTAAAAAAAACAAGAAAGGAAAACAACAAGATGTTCATCCCCTTGCAACTTATTCTTTTTTCAAGCCGCATTGCTCAGCCTCCTCTTTACTTTAAGTTATTCATAGAGAGAAGATTTCAAGCAGATAAAATATGACATTTACCCTTTCTTTTCAACTTTGTTAAGTGTGAGTGTTTCGCATTCCGTGATAATTGTACTCTGAATAGAGCCTTACATTCCAGTGGCCTCCATTGAGGGCTCTCTTCTATTTTGTGCGGGTAGGAAAGCGATAAATGTTTCTATAAGGAATATCCGACAATGGCCCGAGCGACCTTGGAAGATTTAGCCTTCCCGAACCGCCCTCGAGGGAAGCCGACTGAGTCGGCCGGCCGAGATGTATTGAGCACCATACAGAGGGAAACAATGAAAGCCTTCATATTAACAGAGGCCATTGTCGGATATTCCTTGTTCAATAAAATATACCCACACAAAATGGAAGAGAGCCGCCTCTGAGTTGACATTACTAACTGAGTTATCTGATAATCCACAAAAAAAGATGTTAAATTAAGGAGGAAAGAATGAGAAAAATGGCAATTGCCTCCATCCTGGTTTTGTGTGTCTTCAGCCTGGGTGCTTCCCAAAACAGCGATCTTCGTCCCATGACCGTTGATGACGCTCTCAACATGGTTCGTGTTGGCTCTCCGCTCATCTCACCTGATGGCAACTGGGTATTTTTCTCAAAATCAGAACTTGACTGGGAAAAGAATAAAAGAAAACTCACCTACTACATGATATCTGCCCAAGGTGGAGAAGAATTCCAGTACATTGGAGAGAAGGGAGGTAATTCATTCCAGTTTTCACCTCACGGGAAATATCTGACATTTAAAAGGACAGTAGAGAAGAAAAGCCAGCTTTTCATGATGAGAACTTCTGGAGGGGAGGCTGTCCAGCTCACAAAACACAAAGAAAGTGTGGGCAGGTACAAGTGGTCACAGGATTCGAAAAAGATTTTTTTCGTTTCCTCAGAGCCGCGGGGTAAGGAAGAGGAAAAAAAGTATAAGTCAGGCTATGATGTCATCTTTGTTGACGAAGGTCCAAATGGACAGAGAGAGGGAAGGTGGAACAATCTCTGGATGTTCGACCTGGAGACGAGAAAGGAGACCAAGGTTACGGATGAGAATTTCATCATCGGGGGCTTTGACCCTTCACCAGATGGTGAGAAAGTTATTTTTACGGCTCGCTACACCAACAGACGAAACGATGTTTACAAAAGTGAAATCTACATTGTGAACATTAACGATAAAAAAATAAAAAGACTGACTGAAAACAATGTCCCTGAAAGCTCCCTTACCTGGGCTCCTGATGGACGGAGTTTTGCTTACACCGCAGTGGATGATAAAAAGTGGTTGAACAGGAATGCCAAAATTTTCATCATGGACCCGGAGAGAAAAACATACCGAAAAATTTCTTCCGCGTATGAAGGAAATGTTTACGGCCTTACCTGGATGCCTGACAGTAAGGCTATTCTTTTTAACGGTCATCAAAGGACTAACACTAATCTTTTTAAAATAGATGTGGCCACAGGGAGAATTCAGAAACTGACAGATGTAAAAGGCACGCTCAGGGTGAGTTCCTTTTCCAGAAATAGAGAGAAGATGGTCTATATCTTCTCCGATTACAACACCCCTCCGGATATCTATGTTTCATCCGTTTATAACTTTAAACCTCTTCAGCTCACCGAAGTCAATCCCTGGATTGAAAAGGAAATCCTCCTGGCAGAGATGAAGTTGATAAGATGGAAGAGCGTTAAGGGATTTGAGATAGAGGGCCTTCTTCACCTCCCTCCTGGTTATAAAAAGGGAATTCGAGTTCCGCTCATGCTCAATATCCACGGTGGACCAGCAGGTTGCTTCACCAACAGTTTCAGGGCAAGCTACCACATCTATGCCGGACTCGGCTATGCTTGCCTCTCTCCCAACGTCCGCGGTTCAAGCGGCTATACAGATAGGCTTAGAGAGGGAAATACAGTTCAGGCAGGTGATGGTATCGGACTCGGTGACTACTGGGATTTAATAAACGGTGTGGATTATGTAATTAAAGAGTGGTGCGTTGATCCTGAGCACATGGGGCTCAGAGGCTGGAGCTATGGTGCTATCCTCGGAGGATGGACGATTACCCAAACTGACAGGTTTAAAGCAGCTTCTCTCGGAGCAGGTGTCTATGACTGGACTTCCGAGTACGGGCCCGGTTTTAACTATGATGTTCGCTTGTGGCACATCGGTGGTACTCCCTGGGGTAATCCGGAAGGCTACAGGAAACAGTCAGCCTTTACCCACGTGAAGAATGTTAAAACTCCAACTCTTCTCATCCACGGCATGAATGACAGGACAGATACTGAGGCACAAAGCATGCTTTTCTTCACTGCACTCAAAGATATAGGAAAAGTACCGGTGCGCTATCTTCGTGTTCCGCGTGAAGGCCATGGCTTCAGAGAGCCGAGGCACCAGCGCACGAGGGATATTGAAGAAATTAAATGGATGCAGAAGTATGTTCTCGGCCTGGACTGGAAGCCATGGGAGCGCGAAGAGAAGAAAGAGAAAGATTGATGTTAAGACCTCCAGGATGGAGGCGGCAAATAACCCTCCTGCCAGATTTTCTGGAAGCGCTCTTTTTCCTCGACCCATCTCACCTCCTGCCAGCCGAGGCGCTCTTTACACAGTTTCTTTAATTGGGGGAACAATTCCTGGCCCCCATCCTCAAGGAGAATACCCAACCGAAATCGACGAAGGAGCAAATCATCAAGATGTTCCACTGCTTCATTTTCAAGGGACCAGGCTATTTCTGCCCATAAATAGGGAGTTTTCCCAGCCTTGCTTAGAAGATGGGGATTTTCCTTGATTATTGAAGGTGCAGCAGCTCCATACCGACCGTAGAGGCGTTGAGAAAAAAAAGGGTCAACTCCGGGAAGAGGAGATGGACTTACTCGCGAAAAAACCGAGGCCCTGGTATGTGGTTCATTAAGGGATTTATTTATGTTATGTGCTTCCCGGAGCGCATCTAGGGCGATTACCCTGAAGGTGGTCAACTTTCCACCCGTTACTGTCAACAGTCCCTTATCGTTCCAGAGAGTATGTTCCCTGCTTTCTGCCGAGGGGTCTTTTTTCCCTGTAGCAACAACCGGCCGTACGCCTGCCTGAGTGGTTAACACGTCTGAGCGGGAAAGACTTAGTTCAGGGAAATAAAAACGAACAGCCTGAAGAAGATATTCAGCTTCTTCCTCAGATATAGATGGTTGAGTATCAAGAGATTGATGATGGTCAACATCTGTCGTCCCCACAAGGGTGATTCCCTCCCAGGGAAAAACAAACACAGGGCGTCTGTCTTCAGGATGTGTAAAGGCCACTGCCTGGTAGACAGGAAATCGACGACGGGAAAAAAAGAGATGACTCCCACGTATGGGCCGCAGGCGAGGGCGGCCTCCTACCTCGCTTCTCAACCTGTCAGACCAGGCTCCAGTGGCATTTATAACCACAGAGCCTTTTATTTCAGCTTCCTCTCCCCTTCTCTCATCTCTTATTCTCACGCCTACCACACGCTCATTTTTTTCAAGAAGCCCGGTCACCTGGCAGTAGTTTAGAGCCGCACACCTGCTTTTTCCCCAAAGGAGGCCGTCATGGATTACTCTTAGCACCAGTCGGGCATCATCAGTTCTGGCATCAGTGTAATAATAACCCTGCTCGAGGCCTCGCTGTTTCAGTCCGGGGGCAAGCATGGTTAAATCGACGCTATCAAGCCGGGTGTATTCGCCTGCATCAGATGATAGATGAGTGTAGACTCCGAGTCCGATTTCCACAAGCCAGGGACTCGGTTTATCACCATGGTATAGAGGATAGATAAAACCAAGCGGTTCAACCAGGCCCTGAGCTTCACGAAGCATTCGCTGGCGTTCTCTGACGCTATCCCGGGTGAGCTTGATATGCATGTGTTTTAAATAGCGCAATCCTCCATGGACGAGCTTTGAAGAACGGCTTGAAGTTCCTGATGAAAAATCTTCTTTCTCAAGAAGAAGTGTTTTCATTCCACTTTTTGAAGCTATGGCCAGGATGCCTGCCCCAGTGATACCTCCCCCGACGATGATGATATCCCATTTTCTGTCCAGCCTCCCCTGGATAGCTTCTCTCCAACCAGGCTTCCAGGGGGAAACATATTCATCACAAGGCATCATCAATCCTTTATTTTTATCAGCTTACCCGGATTCATGATTCCGTGGGGATCGATATTTTTTGAAAGAGCTTCAATCGCAGCCAGTCCTATCTTCCCCTTCTCCGGTTCAAGATAGGGAAGATGGTCAGTCCCGACTCCATGCTGATGGCTTATTGTGCCTCCCTGGGAAATGATGGCTTTACTCGCTTTATGCTTGAGTTTTTTCCATCTTTCGAATGTTTCTTGGGCAGAAGAGGCGAGGCGGAAAAGATAGGTAACATAGATACTGGCGCCTGTTTGATAGACGTGTGAGATATGGGCAAAGGAGAGTGCTTTTTCGCCTGTGTCAAGAAGTCCCTGTTCCAGCTCTTTGAGGATTGCCTGGGCTGCAGGCAGGAGTGAGCTCCAGGAAAAAGCACTTTCAAGAGTATCGACAGCATAGCCATGTTCCCAGAGAGTGTTGCGGAGGTAGGGAGTTTTGAAGCGGTTCTTTTTCCATTCGTTTCCCATTCTCTTTCCCACATAAACTCCTCCGTAGGAGCGGCAGATGTCAAGAGTAACTCGCCTTGTCCTTTTGACATCAGCCTCTTTTCCTGTCACTCCGAAAATGAGGAGACATTTCTCTTCTCCTAAACCACGTGCTCGTAGCAGCCGGTTGAGGAGCTGAACGAGTCTCTCCCGCCCGGCAAGGAGGAGGGTCAATCTTGTTTCGAGAGAATTGCTCAGGCGGAGTAAGGATAATGGAATGCGGTTTTGGGCAAGCTCGCGCACTGCAGTGCTTCCTTTCTCCCAATCAGGAAAAAATAGACCATGAAATTTTTCTTCTTCCGGAAGGGAACTGATACGAACAGTGGCTCGGGTGATGATTCCAAACCTACCTTCTGAACCAAGTAAGATGTGCCTTATATCCGGACCTGCAGCACTGGCTGGGAAAGGAGGAAGCTCAACTTTTCCAGAGGGAGTAATAACCCTTCCCCCGGCAAAAAGGTCCTCGATTCTTCCATAATAGAGGGACTGCTGGCCGCTCGAGCGAGTGGCAATCCATCCTCCGAGTGTTGAGTATTCAAAAGACTGGGGAAAGTGGCCAAGGGTGTAACCCCTTGCTCTCAACTGTGCTTCAAGGTGAGGACCAGTTGCGCCTGCCTCCAGAGTGGCAAGCCTGCTTTTCTCATCCAGAGAAATGAGTTCTCTGAGGTTCCTGAGGTCAACCGTTACTGATGGCCTTTCATCTCGGGGAGGATTTATATGCCCCACAACACTCGTTCCCCCACCGTAAGGAATGAGCCTTGTTCCTGTTTGCTTGGCATAGGAAATTAATTTTTCTATTTCATCCTCTGAGGTTGGTCTGGCGACTCCATCGGGAAAGCTATCAACGGTTCCAAAACGAAGAGCAATCCAATCAGGGAGCGATTGGCCCCTCGATGTCAGCACCCGCAGCTCGGCATTGGTGCTGATCAGGGGATGAGGACTTATTCTGGGCCGTGGCACACGGCCTAAGACATCTTCGAACTTTGATGAAGGCCCTCTTTTTGCCTTACCCAGCTCGAGGCTGAGGTAATTTTCAGCAGAGGGAGAAAGGGGGAAATTTATCTCATTGCTCCCCCATCCATTCCAGCGTCTCATTTTTTATGAATATTTCAGGATAACTCACATGCTGAGAATTGCACATCTATTTATGACTATTCTCGCATCTAAAGCATACTGAGAGAGAAGGCTTTCGTCAACAGAATCCTTGACTAAGTTCAAAAGCGAATTATAAAATTGCCTGAGGTGTAGCGGATGGAGCTTCAGATTGGCATTGTCCTTCTGGTAATGGTTGCTGCTTATGTCCTGGCTAAGTGGCTGAAGCTCTCGGTCGAGCTCAGTATGTTTGCTGCAGCTGCAGCAGGGGGAATCGCCGGAGCATTGATCCGCACGCCTCCTGTAGCCCAGCTTCCCCGGCATCTTGTCGAGGGAGCATTTACCTATCTCGATGTCATTCTTGTCTTCTCCACAGCCACCATTTTTATGGCCATACTCAGCGACTCAGGAGGAGTGAACTATGTGGTGAGAGGAACGATAAAACTTTTCTACAATAAACGTCTTGTCGCTCTCCTTCTTCTGATGGTCATCATTCTCATTCCAGGCGCACTAACCGGGGCCGGGAGTGTTTCTCTGCTCGTAGTTGGAGCTCCTGTTGCCGCAGCCTTCGGGTATCTTGGGATTTCAAAAAAAAGAGCGGCAGCAATTCTTTTTATCGTAGCTGGCCTGAGTGCGGCTGCTCCGCCGGTGAATATCTGGGCCATGATACTTTGCGCCGGGACAGCCATTCCCTATGTGGGGTTCGAGCTCCCTTTGGGAATACCCGTACTTATCCTGGGAACATTTACTGCTTTATCTTTGGGCTTGAAGAGGGAAGAGAGTTTCAGTCTGAATGAAGTACTGGAGAAGATGCCCGAAGTACCAGAAAAAATGAGCTGGTGGAGAGTTCTTCTGCCTTTTCTGTTGTTTTTTGGACTGGTAGTTCTCTCCAGAATATTCCCTTTTAGAATTCCTATTCTTGGCCTTCCTCTTGAGTTTACTCTCGCTGCTCTCGTTTCCCTGGTGGTAAGTCCTGTAAAAATCAACCTCTTCGAGCTTTCCCGAAAGACGATGAAGAGACTCCTTCCTCTCCTGGCAACAATGGTTGTGGTCGGAATGCTACAGCAGATAATGACTGCTACCGGTGTTCGGGGCCTGCTCTCTTTTGCTGTTATCAGCACGCCTCTTGTCTTCCTCTACTTGATGCTGGTTTTAATCATACCTGTTTCAGAGGGTGTACTTACCTATGGCGGAGCTGCTATTTTAGGGATTCCTCTTGTCTGGTTTTTTGACTCTATCGGACTTCACGCCACGGTGGTTATTTCAGGATTAAGCCTGCTCTGGCCTTTGGGTGATGGGCTCCCGCCTACAGCTCTCATCGGCAGGCTGAGCGTTATGGTTTCAGACTACAGGCACTCATACTGGAGCTTTCTCAGAAGCACCTGGCTTCCATGGATTGTAATCACGGTTGTGGCAATATTGATGATTATTTTCAGCGCTCAGCTCGAATTTCTGGTGAGGTGGAGCATGTGAGAAGTGAAAAGTTAAGAGTAAAAAGAGATAAAAGAATTTATAATGGAGAAATTCGTAATGGAGACATGAGATGATGTTGATAATGATTCTTTATTACATAATTTGTTTCTATCTCGGCCTTGTGCTTTTCTGGAATTTCGTCCGCGAAAAAAAGAATGTTAATGACATGATTCTCTACCTTCTGGTGCTTGTTCCGCTTGTTTTGAGACTCTTGAGGATTAAATAGCTGGAGAGATGAAAATGAGGAATAAGTGGAAAATAAAAGCAATTCTTGCCTTTTTTACTGCAGCCTTGATGACAGGAGGGGGAATACCTCTCTACCGCCACCGTCACTTCAGGTTGCCGATTGTGGCCGGTCCGGGAGTAACAGAGGTGAGAAAATTAAGCGATTACTCAAAGAGCCTTAAAGGAACTTCAGCCGATACACTCGTTTTCTATCTTAAAGGTGAAAAGCCGGGAGGGAAAGCCCTGATAATGGCTAATACACATGCCAATGAGCCTGCATCTCTGCTGACCGCTATGGTCTTTATTGAAAATGCGGTGGTTGAGAAAGGAACTCTCATCATCATTCCTGAATTTAATTACAGCGCCAGCCGCAACACCCGACCCGGTGATGGTTATCCCCTTTATTTTGACATTCCCACACCCTGGGGCAAAAAGAGATTCAGAATGGGAAATCGGGAAGCTTCTCCTCTTGACCAGTGGCCAGACCCTGACGTTTATGTCCACTATCCTGACAGACAGCTTCTCTCTTTTATCGACGTGAGAAACACGAACAGAACCTGGCCAGGAAGGCCAAAAGGCCCACTCATGGAGAGAGTTACTTTCGCTGCTCTAGAGCTTATGAGGAAGGAGGAGGTGGCTGTTGCTCTTGATCTCCATGGAGCTGAAACAATGTTTCCTGTTACCAACTGTATTGTTGCTCCTGAGAAATCGATTAGACTGGCCACCATGGCCTCCCTTACTGTCAGGGCCAGGGAGAAGTTTGACAGTCACGTGGAGCCCTCGCCCTCGAGATTCAGGGGACTTTCTCATCGTGAGATAGGTGATTACTCGGATACGCTTCCTTTTTTGCTTGAAGCTCCTGTCCCCTTTCTCGACCAGCCAACCGGTCCCAAGACAGAAATGCTCCTTATCAACGGAAGGGACCATTTTCTGCTCAAACTTTCGGAAAAAGGGAAATTGTTTGTCCCTTATGATGAATCAGGCTGGCCGATGGCAAAACGGGTCGGCCAGCATTGCTCTGTTGTCTTGGAAATCTTCCGCCAGTTTTCGAGGAGAAATAGAGAGAGAGAAATTCTTGTCAGAAATGTCCCCCGTTATAGAGATGTTGTTGAGAAGGGAGTGGGTCATTATTTTCACAATCCTGAAGAAGCGGACATAAAAAACATCTACTATAATTAAAAGAAATATTTTTCAATGACATGGGGCATTTTCGAACTAATATTTCAGGCTAGTTAAGCTTATGATGAGGGATTAGCATGCGCAAAATTATTTACGGGTTTTTTGTCCTCCTGGGAATATTTATCGTCGTCTTTTCTTTGCTTTTTTTCTCCACCGGCAGGGATGAAAACTTTCCTCCCCTGGAACGACCCGAAGGATGTACGGTTATTATGGTTGGAAAAGATGCTTCAGCAGATGGCTCGGTGATGACCACTCAATCTGCAGACTGTGGCATTTGCGATTGGACATGGAGGTATGTTCGGTCCGCTGATTATGAACCGGGAAGCATGCGGAAGATCTACCATAAAAGTCAGATTGAAAAATGGCCCCCAGAAGGCGGCTTGAAAGGTGAAGAATACGAAGGTTCATTCACCGGGCTTGAAATCCCGCAGGTTCCCCATACTTATGCCTACCTTCACAGCGTTTTTGGCTACCTTAACGAACATCAGCTCGCCATCGGAGAATCAACCATAGGCTGCCGGCCGAAAATGAGGAATCCCACTCCTTCGGCGAAGTTAGATATTACCATGCTCACCATTCTGGCCATGGAAAGGTGCAAGACTGCAAGAGAGGCAATCAAACTTATGGGTTCACTGGCAGAAAAACATGGGTATGGCTACCACGATACGGGTGAGATGCTGGCAGTGGCTGACCCTGAAGAAGTCTGGGTTTTTGAAATCATGCCTGTTGGCCCTCTCTGGACTCCTGAGAGTGGAAAACCGGGCGCAGTATGGTGTGCCCAGAGAGTGCCGGATGACCATGTGAGTGTCTGCCCGAATGAGTCCAGGATCGGAGAGATTGACCTCAAGAACAGGGATTATTTCATGGCCTCATCGAATGTCATCTCTTTTGCCGTTGAGAATGGATTTTACGACCCCAATGGCGGCAGGCCGTTCAGCTGGAAACAAGCCTATTCACCTACTCAGGGCAGTGCTCTGAGCAGCGGAGGAACAAGAGCCAGACTGTGGCGCTTTTTCGAGCTGGTGGCGCCTTCCCGGAAGTTCAAACCAGAGACCCCAAACATGGACCTTCCCTTCTCAGTAATCCCTGACAGGAAACTTTCTCTCGAGGATGTCATCAATATTACCCGTGATAAATACCAAGAGACCATCTTCGACCCGGCAGAAGGGCTGAGAGGAGGACCTTTCGGAAATCCCAACTACCATCCAAGGCCGTTGAGAACCGAAGGAAAAGTTTATAACACTCCCCGTACCATCAGTGTCAACCGGGCTGAGTACACAACAATTACCCAGAGCAGAAGATGGTTGCCTGATCCAGTGGGAGGGGTTGTCTGGGTGGCCTTCGGAGCTCAGGATACGTCCTGTTACATGCCTCTCTATTCAGGAATTACCGCCATCCCTCCTTCCTTTTCCATAGGCGACCACTGGGAATTCGACAGAAATTCAGCCCGCTGGGCATTTGACTATGTTGACTTCCACGCTCAGGTGGCCTATTCTCACGCTATCGATGACATCCGTAAGGCACAGCAGAAATGGGAGAAGAGAGCGCTGGAGATAGCTCCTGCTATCGAGAAGACGACCGCTGCTCTCTACCGCCAGGACTCTGCGCTTGCCTCACGATTTTTAACCGATTACTGCCTCAACAATGCAGCAAAAGTTGTTGATGCATGGTGGAAACTCGGAGATTACCTTCTGGTTAAATACAACCATTTGAGTATTTATGATCGGGAAAAAAGAAAACGTTCCAACCTTCCCTATCCTGAATGGTGGATTAAGGAGGTTGTCAGGTATCACAACCTGAAGCCGAGAGATTGAAAATGATAGCTTTGTGAAAGGAGGAAATGGTGAACAAAAAAGGATTAATCCTGGCAGTTGCATTTTTATCCCTGGTATTCTTTCTTGTCCCTGCTTTGAATTCCAACCAGGGAGAAGGTGCCAATTGTGTTTCAATCAATGAGGAACCTTTTCCTGACGGATGTACCGTGATCATAGTTGGCAAGGATGCCTCTGTCGATGGCTCGGTGATGACCACCCACACCTGTGACTGCAGTTTTTGTGACTGGACATGGAGACGTGTTCCTGCCGCAGACCACGAGCCAGGTTCTGTAAGGAAGATTTATCACATTGACCAGTACACAACCTGGCCTCCGGAGGAGGGCCTCAAGTGGGAAAAGTACAAAGAGAATTACACCGAACTCGATATTCCTCAGGTTCCCCACACCTACGCTTACCTCCATGGAATGTTCGGTTACATGAATGAACATCAGCTCGCCATCGGAGAATCAACCATAGGCTGCCGGCCGAAAATGAGGAATCCCACTCCTTCGGCGAAGTTAGATATTACCATGCTCACCATTCTGGCCATGGAAAGGTGCAAGACTGCAAGAGAGGCAATCAAACTTATGGGTTCACTGGCAGAAAAACATGGGTATGGCTACCACGATACGGGTGAGATGCTGGCAGTGGCTGACCCTGAAGAAGTCTGGGTTTTTGAAATCATGCCTGTTGGCCCTCTCTGGACTCCTGAGAGTGGAAAACCGGGCGCAGTATGGTGTGCCCAGAGAGTGCCGGATGACCATGTGAGTGTCTGCCCTAACGAGTCAAGGATTGGAGAGATTGACCTCGAGAACAAAGACTTCTTCATGTTCTCTCCCAACGTAATTTCCTATGCCATTGAAAACGGTTATTATGACCCTAAGAGCGGCAAACCATTCAACTGGAAAAAGGCTTACTCCCCCACCAAGGGAAGCGCTGCAAGCTCAAGGGGGACAAGAGCAAGACTGTGGCGCTTTTTTGATCTCGTGGCACCCTCACGGAAAATCAGTCCCCAGACACCGAACATGGAACTTCCATTCTCAGTCAAGCCGGACAGAAAGCTTTCTGTTAAAGACGTGATGAACCTTACCCGCGATAAATACCAGGGGACGCAGTTTGACCCGGTAAGAGGACTACAGGGAGGGCCTTTTAAAAATCCCAATTACCTTCCACGGCCTTTCAGGCTCGATGGAAAAACTTACAACACTCCAAGAACTATCAGCGTCAACCGGGCTGAGTACACCACCATTACCCAGTCTCGCGGCTGGCTACCCAACATTATAGGAGGAATTGTCTGGGTAGCCTTCGGTGCCCAGGATACATCATGCTACATGCCCCTCTACGCTGGAATAGCCGATGTTCCACATTCATTCAAGGTTGGCGACCACTGGGTTTTTGACAGGAAATCAGCCAGATGGGCATTTGATTACGTAGATTTTCACACTCAGGTGGCATATATGCTGGCTGTTGAGGATGTGAAAAAAGCCCAGCAAGAATGGGAGGATCCCGCTGTGGAGAGAACTCTGACAGTAGATAAGCTCGCTGCCGAACTCTACAGAGAAAACCCAGCACAGGCAGTGAAATTCCTGACAGACTACTGCTTGAATAACGCCACCAGAGTGGTTGATGCCTGGTGGGAGCTGGGTGACATGATTCTTGTTAAGTACAATCACCTCTGGCTTTATGATATAAATAAAAGAAAGACTCGCCGCATAAACTATCCACAATGGTGGCTGAGGCTTCTTGTCCAGTACGACAAGCTTGAACCTCAGGAAGAGAAAAAATAGGAGAGGGAGATTAAATGAAAACAAAGGCTGTTTTAAATTTCTTCTTCGTTCTTATCCTTATCATTTCTTTCAGTTTTTTACTCCTGCTGGCTGAACAAGCCGAGGCTCCACGGGCTAGCCTTCCTGTGCTCACCACTTCTGCTGGTCAGAGTCCAGATGTAACTACCCTGAACATAGTGCTAGAAGAAGCAGGCATTGCCTATGACTACTGTGATGTTGTTAGTGTTGAACTTGTAGAGGCAGGGGTTGGCCTGGCGGACAGAGAGTCCGGCCCTGGTTTCCATGTTGAAGTCTACACAGATGTGGAAAGGTTTCCCAAGGGAACTCCTTACAGGACAATCATCTTCGCCATCGGAGCCAGCTTGAAAGGCATGGGAGCCTCCGGGCTTACTGTGAGCACCGAGGTTGAGCGCCTGACCAGACTCATCAACTATTGCCGGAAAAAAGGGATTTTCATTGTAGCTGTTCACGCCGGAGGCCTGTCAAAAAGAGGTGACAGTGACAATGAGAAAATGATCGATGCTGTAGCTCCTTTTGCTGACTACATCATCGTTACTAAAGAAAGCAACAGAGACAACCGCTTCACAAAGATTGCACAAGAGAAAGGCATTCCTCTTACAGAAGTGGAATATGCCCTCAACCTTGTGCCTGTTTTCAAGCAGCTTTTCGGCGTGGATTAATCTGGAGATGGGCTATTTAAGCATGGTGAGAAGCTGGCGGGAGTCAGTGTCGAGGAGAGCGGCAAGTTTTTCAAGAGAGATTTTCTTTTTTCTGTAAGCTTCAACTGCCAGCCTCCTGAACCTGGACGAGAAAAGAGGGCTTTTTTTTCGCCGCTTTATTCGCTTTTCTTCCTCTGCCTCACCACAGACTGTTTGCTCAACAATGAGACCATCTATTTTTCGGTATTCTTCATACCTATCCTGGGATAGGAACTCCAGTTCTTTTAGTACCTGCATCATGGTCAGGGTACTGACACCGAAATAATGCTTGAGGAAAAGGACATCTTCAAAGCGTAAATTTTTTAGCCGAATTTCCCGACCAACGAACTCTATAATTTTTTCAGGGGGAACGAGAAAACTGAGAGCGAACTTCTGGGCAAACTGTTCACGCGGATGGTAGAGAGACACATACTCACGGATAAAGATATCAGGATTATCGATAATAGGGCCGTTGTGGCGGTCTCTTAGAAAGTGGCAGTATTCGTGAGCAGCGATCAGAGCCTGTTGGCCGAGAGGCTGGGCACTGTTGACAAGAGCAAAAGCTGTTTGGTAGGTATCAAAGTAGAGGAAGACTCCTGAAAGAGGAGTTTCTTCAGGAACCCAGAGCCTTATGACTCGCAGGCCGTTAAGTTCCACCAGGGAGAAAACATTTCTCAGGGGCTCATTTCCGAGCCCAATCCTTCTTCTTTCCTCGCGGGCAAGACTTCCAGCCGAGATGCGGGTATAAAGAGGCGCTGGCTCAACGCGATTCCCAGTTAATTCCTCAAGGTTAATGTATTCCTGGCATAGCTTCCTGAATTTCTTGAGCAGGAATTTTTCTTTCCTGCCGAGCTTCTCGCTTTTGAGTAGCAGGCTGAAGTGGTCTTCTTTTTCCAAGAGGAAGTAGTCGAGGTCTTTCTTAAAATAGTCTGACAGCCTGATCAGGGTTTTCAGGCTTGGGCTTCTTTTTCCCAGCTCAAGAAGGGATATGTATTCAGGGGAAAGATTGACTGCTTTGGCCAGCACATCCTGGGTGAGGCCGGCATTTTCGCGGGCTGTTCTGAGCTTTGTCCCCAGAAGTTTATTCATTCAATCCTGCTTTTCTCGGTTTATCAACTTTTTCTATTCTCGCATCAAGGACATGGTAGCTAAAGGATCTTCTTCAAATATAGCCATAATTTCTTCTCAATAGCAAGAAAAATCAGTCCTTATCTGTTCTTGAGCGGATCATTAACACAGACACCTCTGCCCTGGCTGCCACTTTATCTGGGATGGAGCCGAAAAGCCATCTTCTCAATATCCATTCGTTCGATGCTCCCATAACTATCAGGTCATGATGAGAGGCTTCCCTGATAATTCCCCGGGCAATATCAGTGTTTATTACCACCGATACCTTCGCCTGGATGTTAGCCTCTCTGAGAGCGTCACGGACAAAATCCTCGGCAATTTCTTTGAAGAGTTGGATGCTTTCTCTATCAGATTCAGAAGAAGTTGGAGAAAGACCTTTTCCAATCTGCACCTTAAGGGCAGTGATGGAAGCCTGCCACTGGGATGCAAGTTCACTGGCAATCCTCAGCCCGAGTTTGGCATGCGGACCTCCCCCAAGAGGAACAAGAATGCTCCTCACCTTGTTCAAACCGTTATCCTTGAGGACAAGAACGTTTGTTTTAGCCAGCTTGAGAACACTGGCCACATTTGAGCGCTGTCTTCGAGGGGGTTTAGCATCACCTCTCCAGCCCATGACAATAAAGTCTGATTTCTCCATATCAGCTACGCTGAGAATGGCAGAGGGAATGTTATGAGCGATGATTGCGTTTGCCCTTGCTCTAACTCCCTGCTGTGCTGCATGGTGGGTGGCCACATCCAGAATTGTTTCTTTACCTTTGCGGTATGTCTCATATTCTTCCCGGCCTGCCTCGAGCGGGGTTGAAACCGGAATTGTTATGACGTGAACAAGCTGGAGCCTGGCCCTGTAGACTCGGGCCAGGGATGTGCTCAATTTCAGGAGCGATTTTTCAGTTTCCGGATTAGCAAGAGGAACGAGAACCGAAGGTATTTCTTCCCTGCGCGAGGCAATATACTCTTCAGCCCGGGCTACCAGAGGCTTTATGACTCGCTTTTGAAAGATGATGTTTGAGGCGCCTACCAGAGTCGTTGCCTTGCGCCTGAAAAGCAGATACCAGACGAAACTGGAAGCAATTATAAGGTTGCCGATGACAAGGGAAACTCTGGAAGTGTTGACGATGACAAAAACGCATCCCAGAAGCCCTAGAACAGGAAGAAGTGGGTAAACAGGCACTCTGAAGGTGGGTCGGTACCATTCGAGCTGAGCATACCTCATGATTATGCAGGATAAAGTTATCAGAGAATAAAGTACGAGGCTGAGGAACCCGGCCACTTCAGCCAGGACCTCAAGATGGCGACCCAGAACGAGGAGAAGAAAGAGGGTCAATCCGGTGGTGATGGTGATTGAGAGATAGGGAGTTTTAAAACGCCCGTGGATAAGGTTGAACCACTCCGGCATAATCTGGTCTCTTCCCATGGCGAAAGAGACTCGCGAGGCGGCCAGGACACTTGCGTTTGCTGAGGAAACGGTGGCAAGAATTCCTCCCAAGAGAATGAGTAAGTAGCCTGTTTTTCCCACAAGCTGGCGTGCAAGCTCGATAAGAACGGTTTCACTGGCTATAGACGGGTCGGTGTAGCTTTTGAGTCCGAGAAGACAGAAGACAACCAGGCAGTAAATGACAATCACAATGAGCACCGAGCCCACCAGGGCAAGGGGAAGATTCCTGGATGGTTGACGGATTTCTTCAGAAATGGCCGATATTTCAGCAAAACCTAGGAAGGTGATAAAGAGTATGGGGAGGGTTATTAAAACTCCTCTCAATCCAATCTCAGGCGGGATAAAAGGAGATAAATTTCCAGGGACAACTGAGAAAAAGGCTCTGGCCACAAACAATATCAGAATAAGCAGAAGCAGGGCAACGATTACCATCTGGGTTCCTCCTGTTTCCCTTGCTCCTATGAAATTGAGAAGTCCGAGGAGAAAGGTGATTGAGAGGGCAATTATGGTTGGTGATATACCGAGAGCATGTCCAACATAATAACCAAACCCTATCATGTAAAAGGCTGAAGCGAAAATGAGGCTCAGCCACAGGCACCAGCCCATTACAGTGCCTACAAGGGGTCCAAAAGCACGCACGACAAAAAGATAGCCTCCCCCTGCATAGGGCATGCCCGTGGAAAGCTCGGCCATGCAGAGGGCAATGAGGACAGCAATTATTCCACAGCCAGTAAAGGAGAGCAGCACGGCTGGGCCTGCTTTATGGGCTACAATTCCGGGAAGAACGAAGATACCTGCTCCAACCATGGTTCCCACGCCGACTGCTAAAGCAGCCCCCAGCCCGAGGTTCCGGGCAAGCCTTGCTTGAGGCATGTTTCTATTTTTTCTTGACCCTCACCGGAAAAGGTGGCCTCTCTATTTTTCGGGGGGGATTTTTGCGAAGTTCTTCCATCACAACTTCAATCGCCTTCTCAAGCTGCGGGTCTTTGCCTGCAATGACATCAGCCGGTATCTGTTCGACTTCAATATCGGGTGGAACACCAACATTCTCCACTACCCAGCCATCCTCAGTCCATATGGCGAGGTTGGGAGCAGTCACATAACCACCGTCCATGAGCACTGGAAAACCAAGGATTCCGACAAGTCCTCCCCACGTTCTTTTTCCGATAAGCTTACCGAGTTTGAACTTCCTGAACATCCAGGGAAGCAGGTCACCTCCTGAACCGGCTGATTCGTTGATGAGCATCACCTTTGGCCCGTGAATGGCTCCTCCCGGCGTTTTTATGTCATGACCGTATCTTGTGTGCCAGTAGCAGACAAACGGACGGCGAAGATGGTCAATATAATAATCTGCCACCTGTCCTCCTCCGTTGAAACGCTCATCGATGATAATGGCTTCCTTGTGTACCTGAGGAAAGAAGTAGCGTTTGAAATAAATATGGCCAAGAGTCGTTGTGTTGGGAACATAGACATAAGCCACACGTCCACCTGTAGCTTCATCCACCTTCTTGAGGTTGCTTTCAACCCAGTCGCGGTTTCTGAGGGTGTATTCGTTTGAAACAGGAACAACAGATACTGTCCGGGCATCGCTTCCGTCAGGATTTTTACCGACTTTAATTTCAACTATTTTCCCGGCCGTGTTTTCAAACCTGCGGAAGAGGTTCTCGGGTGGCCGAAGCTCCTTACCGTTCACTGCCAGCAGGTATTCCCCTTCTCTCACGTTTACTCCGGGCTCTGTAAGCGGTGAGCGAAGCTGGGGGTTCCAGTTTAAGCCGCCGTATATTTTTCTGAAGCAGTAGCGCCCGTTTTCGATGGTGTAATCTGCTCCGAGCAAGCCACATGAGATGCGCTTTGGCTGGTAGAGAAAATCACCGCCAGCCACACGGTGATGGCCAACAGAGAGTTCGCTGCACATCCACTGAATAACCCTGTTGAGGTCATCCCTGGTGGCACAGTGAGGAAGAAAAACCTCGTATTTCTTCTTCATCGCCTCCCAGTCAGCACCGTGCATGTGGGGGTCGTAGAAATAATCGCGGTTAATGCGCCAGGCTTCGTTGAACATCTGCTTCCATTCTGCCCTGGGATCGATGTAGACTTCAATGGCATCTGCCTTGATTTTACCCTGACTAGGCTTAATTTTGCTTCCTGCAGGTACAATACCCCAGTTGCTTCCAAAAAGATAGAGCATTTTCTTTTTATCGGCTGAGATGAGAAAAGCGTTTATTGCTGAGC
Source organism: Candidatus Aminicenantales bacterium (assembly GCA_046760305.1). Taxonomy (GTDB): domain Bacteria; phylum Acidobacteriota; class Aminicenantia; order Aminicenantales; family Aminicenantaceae; genus JBHIDX01. Next base: position 25,368 of record JBHIDX010000003.1, on the reverse strand, counting down.
CTAGAAGTTGAGTTTTGCGGTCTTTAAGGCTGAATTTGTGGAGTTTGACCTCTTTTCCGTATGGACCTCTCTGAGTTATCGGTGCTTCCAGGTAGTAGATTTCTCCTTCTTTTCCAGTCCTTAGATTCCAGTAGTTTGCTGGTGGAAGAGGAAGGTCGAGAATCCTGTATTCAATTCCTTCAAAGTCTATAGAAAAAGAGGTGTCGTTTTTTTTGTTTGTTTTTTCCTCTTCTTTCTTCTGCCTATTCTCAATCCCTTTTTCTTCATCACTCTCTTTGAGAAGGGGTGAAGGAATGTCCTTGCGGAGGACAGCAATGTAGATTGAACGTGTCATGTGCATATCAGCATTGGACATAGCAAACCATTGTTTTACAGGTCCGGCATCTGTTGAGGCAAAGAAGTAGAGGTATTTTCCACTGCTGTCAAAGACAGGATCGCTGACATCGCTCAGTCCGTCAGTAATCGGATAGGATTTGTCTTTCTCTATTGAATAGGCATATACTCTCTGAAAGTAGGATTTTGTGTTAAGAGTGAAGATGAGCCACTTTGAATCAGGTGACCAGACAGAGTAGGCTCTTCTCCACCTCGCAGGTCCGTAGTAGTATTCGGATGCAATTTTTTTCACCGTTCCTTTCTTCAAATCAATCCAGTAGTAGGTCCACGAATTATCAGAGTAAGCTATCTTCTGGCAATCAGGAGACCAAACTGGTGATTCGTAGAATCCTGCTCCTTTAAGCGCATACTTTTTCACTTCTCCCTTTCCGTTCTGGGGAGCGATGTGAAGCTCGTATTCACCGGATTCATCAGAAAAATAGGCAATGTATTTGCCGTCTGGAGACCAGGCCGGAGAGCGTTCATGCACGCCGGTTGTGTTTGTCAGGATACGAGGGTCGCCTTTTTCAGCCGGGACTGTCACTATTTCTCCTCTGAATTCAAAAACTGCCCTCGCCCCAGAAGGAGAGATATCTGCATTCCTGATGAAACGTGTTCCTTTGGCATACCTGGGCCGTACTTCAATCAGGTCAGCAGCAACTCCGATGGTGAGCTTTTTGGTCCTCGCTTTTTGAGGTTCATAGATGTGAAGATAGCCAGCCTGTTCATAGATTATTCTTTCCCCTCCTGCTGAAGCGTTGAGGACAGGAAAGTCAACGTAGTTGGTAAGCTGGGTTATTTTTTTCGTTCTGAGGTCATAAGAGAAAAGATTGAACTCACCGTTTCTATCAGAACGGAAATAGATTTTGCTGCCTATCCACATCGGGTCTGTGTCGTTGCACCTTCCTTTTGGCTGGGGAATCTTTTCCACCCTGTGGTCTGAAAAACTGTAAAGCCAGATAGTTGAGGCAGTCCCTCCTCGATAATTTTTCCACTGGTGAAATGCTTCTCTAAGAGGAGTGTAAGCGAGCATTTTCCCATCCGGAGAGAAGCAGGCCTTATTCACCCTGGGCAGAAGAAGTGACTCGGGAAATCCTCCTTCAACCGATACCTTATACAGCTTGTTGTTGGCATAGGTGAAGCTGTCTCTTGTTGAAATGAATAAAACTGCTGAACCATCAGGAGTAAAACCACGGACTGTGTCCCGGCCAGGATGCCAGGTGAGCCTTCGTGGTACACCGCCTTCAGCCGGGACAACAAAAACATCCACATTGCCATCATACTCTCCACTGAAAGCCACAAGTTTGCCATCGGGTGAGAAAACAGGGTTGGATTCATATCCTGGATGGGAAGTAAGGCGTCTTACCTCCGAGCCATCAGGCCGGCAAATCCATATGTCCCTGGCATAAACAAAGGCAATATGGCTATGGCTTATAGCAGGTTCTGTGAGGAGTTTTGTGTCTTTAACATTGATTCCACTTATGTTTGATAGAGGTAGAAAAATGAGGACAATGAATAAGAGGAAAAAGATGAGATTATTTTTTTTCATTTTTGCCTCCCTGATTTATGATCAGGCTTGATTTCAGACAATTCTGGAAGCATGATTTTCACCTGAAATAAAGCCCATTTGCCAGAACCTCGATTAAAATTTCGAGCTTCGAGAATTATTTGCTTCGCCCATACCTGCCTACACGATGTTCAGCTCAGAAGGTGCGACAGCGATATCGCCGATGGAAATAAAACATAAATTTGTTTCATTGAAGATAACGAATATATTAACCAAACACACAGCATGTAGCAACTATAATTTTTTTCCTTAAAAAATTCTGAAGAGCTTCAAAGCCATGATAAAAATAGCCACTGCCAGCACAAACCTGACTACCCTTTCCCCTCCCCTGACCGCTGTTCTTGCTCCCCACCAGGCTCCAAAAGCATTACCGGCAGCAAGAACAAGACCGAACTTGAAGTTTATATTTCCCGTGGCCGCGAAAACAACAAGCACGGGAAGTGTATAGATCATGATAATGAACACCTTGTGCATATTAACCCTGATCAGGTCAAGCCTGAGAATATGGTAGATTGAGCCCATAAGAATAAACCCCACTCCTACTTGGATGAATCCTCCATAAAAGCCGACAGCAAAAAGGGCAGGATAGATGTAATGCCTCCTGACCGGGGTTGAATTACTGCTCTTTGTTCTCCGATTATAGGAAAAAAACATAGAGAAGACGATTAGAACCAGCACTCCTGCCAGGATTTTTTGAAAAAGAAGGTCGCTTACTCTGGTGGCGATTAGTGCGCCGCATACAGCGCCTGGGAGAGTGAAGAGGGAATAAACGAAGCTCTGTTTGAAATGATGGACCTTTTCTCGCCTGAAAGAACCCACCGCAGAAATATTCTGAATAAAGACCGCCACTCTATTGGTGCCGTTGGCCAGGGCACTGTCAAGACCTAAAAAGATTAGGGCTGGTAGGGTGAGGCTTGAGCCTCCTCCGCCCATGACGTTGATGAAGCCCGCTGCGGAGCCAACCCCGAAAAGAAGGAGGAGCTTCAGATATTCCATAATTTTCTTTGAAATGATATTTTATAAGAAATTTAAAAAAATAAAAGTAAAAGAAGAAAACAACATTTATAAAAGATTCAGCTTGCTTTTTACTTTTCTCTGGACTCTATGATAAAAATAATGATATTTATGAATAATTCAAGTTAACAGAATTAACAGAGTTATGAATATAATAGAGAGAGAGCTTCTGCATGAAGCTGATGATTTTGAATTTAATTCTTGAAGGGGAGAGTGCGAATGAGAAGAAGAGAAGCAATTGTGGCCCTGGGCTGTCTTGCGCTCTTCAGTTGTGACTTAGCCCCGAAAAAGTCTCAAAGAGGTGAAAAAATGAGAAAGGAAATCAAAACTCAGAGAGCCCCTAAGGCTATCGGTCCCTATTCCCAGGCAATTGAGGCCAACGGATTTGTCTTCTGTTCCGGTCAGATTGCCATCGATCCTTCTACAGGAGAGTTAAGTCAGGGAGATATCGAAGAACAGACGAGAATTATCCTCGAAAACATCAGAGAAGTACTCAAAGCTGCTCACACTTCGCTGGATAAGGTGGTAAAAGCAACTGTCTTTCTTCAGGACCTCAACGATTATGCGAAAATGAATGCTGTCTACGGCGAATTTTTCACCTCTCCTTATCCTGCCCGAGCAGCTGTTCAGGTGGCCCGGCTTCCAAAAGATGTAAAAATAGAGGTCGAAGTCATTGCCGTAAAATGAAAATGCTAGTCCTGCCTGGGGAGTAAAGACAGGACTAGCCGGACCAGGGAGATTTGATTAGATTAGTTTATTTCTGCTCTGTTCTGGTTTATAAGACGCAAATTATTATAAACAACGTAAGATAGAGCAAAATTAGCAGCAAGACTTACTATCCACGCCAGTTCCTTGTTTTTTTTGTACATTTTTTTCATTACGTAGAAACTTGTTACACCTATACCAATTTTTGCCACAGCAAATATGGCGGGATTTTTGGCCATACCCGCCAGAAGAGGATTGCCTTCTTTTAAACCGCTGTATTTCAATGCCTCTCTTGTAGTCAGGTAATCAGCAATGTTTAAACCCAAAAGCATGACCAGTGATCCTGTATAGAGTCCTTTGTTCAGCGACTGTGCCCTGAGGTGGTTCTTTAAAATCCTGTTTGGTTCATACACGATGTGCGGCTTTTGCGGCTCAAGCGCTTTTTCAATCTTTTGCTCTGCGTTTATATGTTGAATTTGAAACAGAATTTTTTCCTTCTCTATGGAATTTTTCGCTTTTGATTCCTGAGAAGTAAAGAGTGAAGGCGGTTTCTGATTTTCATTCTCCGTAGTTTTCACCACCACTGATGAATCCTCTTCTGTTGCCCAGGCACAGGTAAACACAAGGCCTGTTATGAGCGTAAAAAAGATTATGCTCCCCAAGAGCTTGTTTTTTTTCAATTTAATCTCCTCTCTTTTTCCATCGCACTCTCATTAAGCGCAAGATTGATGCCAAAAGCTGGAAAATTTCATAATTTGCTGATAATAAATGTGTTAGAAGAATTTTGAGGCGCATCAGGAAAGGAGAGAAAATTGTTCAGAAAGTGAACAGAAATATGCTGTTAGCTCTGTAAATTATTGATAATATATGAATTAAAAACATAATTTAGAGAATGTTCAGTAAATGAACATGTTCAGGTTTTTAACTTAAAAAAAGAGGAAGCAAAAAAAACGGACTGGCCCCTGGTTAAAGGCAGCCAGTCCGCCTTTTAAGGAGGGTTATTTGAAGGGGGTTAGGAGGGAGGAAGGCATATTTTAAATTTATTGATTTTTTTATAGAGTGTTGTCCTTGATATGTTTAATATTCTTGCTGTTTTGCTGATGTTGTTATCGTTTCTTTTGAGCAGAAAACTTATGTATTCATCCTCGATTTCTTTTAAGGAATGATAATTTTTTTTCTCGAATAAAAAGTACTTGGTGTCTGATGAGGGGGCAAGTTGACGCAGATATTTTGGCAGATCAGGAAGGTCAAGAAAATCCTTTGTGGTGAGCATGGTAGCACTCTCAATAACATTTTCCAGCTCCCTAACGTTGCCCGGCCAATCATAGGTAAGAAAAAGCTTCTGAGCCTCTCGCGAGACACCTTTTACATTCTTGCCGAATTTCTTGTTGTATTCACGGAGAAAGTACCGAACGAGGAGAGGAATGTCTTCTTTCCTGTTTTTTAGAAGTGGAAGATATATTTCTACTTTATTGAGCCGGTGAAAAAGGTCTTCTCTGAATTTTCCTTTTTTTATCTCCAGCCTTAAATCCCTGTTTGTAGCTGCAATCACCCTCACTTCAACTTTTCTGGTGGTGTTGGAGCCAAGAGGCCTTACCTGATGAGACTCCAGTACTCTCAGAAGTTTAGACTGGAAGGAGACAGGTATTTCTCCTATTTCGTCCAGGAGAATGATTCCTTGATGTGCTTCTTCAAAAAGGCCTTTCTTGTCTTTATCAGCACCGGTGAAAGCTCCCTTTACATAACCAAAAAGTTCGGATTCAAAGAGGTTTTCAGGCATAGAAGCACAATCACAGACTACGTACTTCCTGTTTTTAACAGGAGAAAGTTTGTGCAGGGCCCGAGCAACCATTTCCTTCCCCGTGCCTGTTGCCCCCGTGATGAGAATGGTTGAGAAATATCTGGCACAGCTTTCAACCAGAGAAAAAACCTCGAGCATGAAAGGACTTTTTCCCACCATCCCCTGAAAGATGTATTTTTCCTCGAGCTTCTTCTCTAAAAGATAAGTCTCGCGTCTTAGGCTATTTTTATCATTGAATTTTCTGATAAGAAGCTGGATAGTCCTGGAGTTAAGAGGCTTGAGGAGAAAGTCTGAAGCTCCGAGGCTGATTAAATCCATCACCTTCTCAGATGAAATTGACTCGCTGGAAATGATGACATCAATCAACGGGTCATAGCTCTTGATTGTCTTCAACAGAGCGCGGATAGTGGCTTCATCTCCATCAGCATCAAGGATAATTAGCTGGGGGCGATTCTCATTAAGGGAGGAGCAAACCTCTCCTTTTTTACAGAAAGAGAAAGTACAATCTTCCTTACCCAGAGTTGAGGCTAACTCGCTGTAAAAAGAAGGCTCTTCACTCACAGCCAGTATGTGAGGCTTTTTTTTCATTGTTTTATGAATTTCTCCCTGAGTCTGTAGTTTAGAGGATTTCCCCTAACCTGACACGCATTCTCTTCGCGGTTGATGAAGCTGAGGCTGGCTGATATTGTTTTCTAGCTGATAGATACCGTATATGGCCTTTAGTTTGCCCCCCACAATGATGGGCGAGGCAAGAACTCTGACATTTATTCTGGAACCATCTTTCCTGCATCTTACCGCCCTGAATGAAAGCCTCTCTCCTCTGGCCACCCTCTTTGTTATTGAAAGAGCTCTGCGGTAGGAATTACGGGGAACAACAAGCTTATCCAGGGGTTGACCATGGACCTCCTCAGGTTTATAGCCGAACATTCTGTTGAATTCATTGTTCGTCTTTATAATTTTTCCTTTTTTATCTGCCATGACTATGGCCATCATGCATTCTTCGAAGAGCTTGTTTAGGTAAGCTCTCTCAATCTGGAGTTTCTTTTCTGCTTCTCTCCTCTCTTTTATATTTCTTATAACTCCCTGGACTGCGGTTATTTTTCCATTAACACGCACAGGGGAAATGTTTATTTCCACGGGCACAGGCTTTTTTCTGGCATCAAAGAGGGTGATTTCAAAATTCCTCAATGAATTTCCCGAGGCAACTTCCTTAAGAGCTTTTAAGGCTTTAGGAACCTCTTCCTCAGGAGTTATACATTTCAAGTGCTTTCCTATCAATTCCTGGGGATTAAAACCTGAAAGTTCTTTGGTCCTGGGGCTGACATAGGTAATCATCCCTTGAGGAGTGAGCTGGAATATTATGTCATTGATGTTCTCGATAATCGTCTTCAGCCTCTCGTTTGCCTCGGAGAAAGCATCTTCAGCTCTTTTTTGTCTTGTGATGTCCCTGAGGATAAGAGTGGAAGCCATGACATTCCCTTTGTGCTTGATGGGTACTATCATCGTTTCATACCAGGCTGTGCGAGGCCCCCGGGAACCGGTTCCGAAGAGAATGCAATTCTTTGATTCTCCTTTTTTAAAAACATTATCGAGTGCTTTTTTAAGGACTGAATTATACTCTGGTGCGATAAAATCATAGATTTTTTTCCCTGTTATTTCCCTCTTAACGATGTTGAGCACCGCCCTGTTTGTGGACAGAATTTTGCCGCTCGAAGAAACAGTAAGGAATATATCGGGTGTGTTCTGGACTATGAAGCGCCATCTCTGTTCAGATTCCCGCAGCAGAGTTTCTGCCTTCTTGTTTTCCGAGCCTTCAATCAGGATCCACTTGTTCTTCCTTTTGAGCAGAGCAAGCTTGTGGTAGTTAACCAGGTCAAAGACCCTTTCAACCCGGCATCTTGTTAGAGGATATGAACAGATGGTCAGCATCCGGTATCGTCCGTTTGTGGTGTGAGCTCTGGCCTCATATTCTAAAAAGCGTTTCCAGTCCTTTCTTTTAAGCCAGGAAGTGTCTCCAGCGCAGCGAAGACCATCAAATCCTGCTTTTAGAGCATGATATTCTTTCCTTGCCCAGGCTTCGAGGACAACATCAGCCTCGAAAATACCAGATGATTTATACCAGCTTTCTGCCTCGACTATTTCAACCTGACCTTTTCTTTCGTATTCATCAAATTTATTAATCCTTGCTTTTATAGCATCTCTCGCCTTTTCCACTGTAAGAGGTTCGTTGGTAATCCAGAGACAGTATTCGTTGCTTTCAAGACCGGATTTAAAGTAAGGAATGAGTATATCTAGCAGGTCAAATTCTGATTCATAAAAAAGGCAGATGTGACTTCCCCAAGAGACATTTCCGACGATTCCTATCCCTGATTTTCTCATCTTCCCCCCTGGTCCTTTTTCATATGTTGAGCATGAAAATAAACTAATCCAATCATAGTGAGAATGTTCTATCTTAGTCGCTTATTCGAGCATTTTTAGCTCTCTTTACTCCTCTCTTTGTTGTTTACATTTATCGCAGATTAAAGGAGTTAAATCAATCGCCTCTGAGGATGAATGTTAAGGGGAGCATTTTTTTGAGCCTCCTCACCTTTAAGGAGTAATCAGGGTGAAAATGGAATTTTTACTTTAAAGGGCTCTCTTTAAGATTACTTACATGTGTTGCATGAGGTTGCGCTGCATGAAGAGCATGAAGAAGATGAAACTGTTCTCTTGCTTCCACCTCCTATACCGAAGGAGGAAAAAAGTTTTTGAATCTCTTTCCCACCGCATCGAGGGCAGCACACCTCATTCTCTTTGCCCATGGAAACAAGGCTTTCAAATTTGAAGCTGCACTTTTTACAGCTAAATTCATATATCGGCATACCAATATATTACACCATACCCTGGTTGAAATCCAGAATAGCGGAGGGTAAGCATTAAATAATAGTGTTACTATATTGAAATTAGTAATACTTTAAAGAAATTGAAATGTCCAATTCTCTTGACTTTGCCCTTCCCATAAAGAAAAATTACCGTTAATGAAAGAACCTGGAGAAGAGATTAGGATAGGAGTTGACACAGGGGGAACTTTTACTGATTTTGTTATTTATAAAAATGGGCGGATATCGATCAAAAAAATACCCTCTATGCCTGAAAATCCATCTCTGGCTATTCTTAAGGGGATTGGTGAATTCCTGGGAAAGCCAGGCCTGACAATGATAGTTCACGGCTCAACTGTTGCTACTAACGCTCTTCTCGAGAGAAAGGGAGCAAAGACTGCTCTCCTCACCACTCGAGGTTTTGAAGATATACTCCTCATAGGCCGCCAGACAAGGAGCAGGCTCTACAACCTAAAAGGAGAAAAAAGAGAGCCTCTTATCCCTTCTAATCTCTGCTTCGGGCTTGATGAGAGGACTGCTGCTGACGGGACTGTGTTGAAAGAAATTTCTATCCAGGAACTGGATAAAATACTTGAAAAAATAGTCTCAGTAAAAGTGAAAGCAGTTGCTGTTTCTCTTATTAATTCCTATGCAAATTCGACACACGAAAGAATAATCGAGAAAGAATTGCAAAAGAGAAACATACTGGCTTCTATCTCGACCAACATTCTTCCTGAATACAGGGAATATGAGAGGACGGCAACCACTGCTGCCAATGCCTATCTTATGCCTGTTGTCAACAGCTATCTCAGCCACCTGGAAAAAAGGATGCGAGGTGCAGAGTTGAGGATTATGCAGTCAAACGAAGGATATATATCGACTTCGTGTGCAAAAAAAGAACCTCTGAGAACAGCTCTTTCAGGCCCTGCTGGCGGTGTGGTTGGAGCCTTCAGGGTGGCTAAGTTAAGCGGCTTCAGGAAAATCATCAGTTTTGATATGGGGGGAACATCGACCGATGTTTCTCTCCTAGAGGGACAGATAAAGAGGACAACCGAGAGCGTCATAGGTGATTTTCCTCTCCGCCTGCCAGTAATAGATATTCATTCTGTGGGAGCTGGAGGAGGTTCGCTAGCATATGTAGACCGGGGCGGTTCGCTTCGAGTAGGGCCGCAGAGTGCCGGAGCAGACCCTGGTCCTGCCTGCTACGGTAAAGGAAACCTTCCCACTGTAACTGACGCCAACCTTGTTCTTGGACGCCTTGACCCGGACTATTTTCTGGGGGGAAAAATGAAGCTCTTCCCGCAAAGAAGCTTTGCTGCAGTTGAAAAAGTAGCCAGAAAAATCGGCAAATCCCTCCTTGAAACTGCCCAGGGGATGATTGACATCGCCAACTCAAGCATGGAAAAAGCAATCCGCGTCATCTCTATCGAAAGAGGTATTGATCCCCGGAGCTTTACTCTTTTTTCCTTCGGTGGAGCTGGCGGCATGCATGCTGCTGCGATTTCCAGAAATCTCGGCTTGGAGACAATCATCGTTCCCAAAAATGCAGGCGTGCTCTCAGCACTCGGTCTTCTTCTTTCTGATTCGATTAAAGATTATTCGAGGTCAATCCTTAAAACAGCCGGAGAACTCAGCCAAGCAGAGCTTGAAATGCACTTTTCCAGCCTTGAAAACAGAAGTCTTTTAGACATGAAAAAGGATGGTTTTGAGGAAGAAAAAATTTCTATCCTCCGCTTTCTGGACCTCAGGTACCAGGGCCAGTCCTATGAGATTACTGTGCCTTACAGGAAAGCTAAAAACAGCTCAGCTCCTTTTGCTTTTATCCGCCATTTCCACCGTGCCCATGAACGTCTTTACAGCTACTTTCATCCTCAGAGAGAGGTCGAAGTGGTAAACATAAGAGTGAAAGCAATCGGGAGGACAAAAAAAATACGCTTGAGAAAAAAGCCTGAATCATCGAGCAATCCTGAAAAAGCCCTCATCAAGCGACACGATGTTTATTACAGAGGAGAAAAACTCCGGGCATGTGTTTATGATCGAGCTTTTCTTGAGCCAGGAAACAGGGTCCAGCCTCCAGCTCTCATCGTCGATTTTGAGTCTACCACTTTTCTTCCGCCGGGCTTCCGACTCAAAGTCGACGGTTTTTTAAACCTGATTATCAAGAGAGCGAAACGATGATATCTTTTGACCCCATCGAGCTTGAGCTTTTCAAGAATATATTTGTTTCCATTTCTGAAGAGATGGGTGCAGTGCTGGGTCGTACTGCACTTTCTCCGAACATAAAAGAAAGGAAGGACTTCTCCTGTGCTCTTTTCACCACAAAAGGAGAAACATTTGCCCAGGGTTCTCACATCCCCGTACATCTGGGAGCAATGCCTCTCTCTGTCCAGGCTGCGATTGCTGGCTGCGAGTTTGAGGAAGGAGACTTAGTTGTGCACAATGACCCTTACAGGGGAGGCACTCATCTTCCTGATATTACCTGCATCTCTCCTGTGTTTATGGCAGGAAAGCCTGTCTTTTTTGTCGCCAACAGGGCACACCATGCTGATGTGGGCGGGATGACTCCTGGGTCCATGCCCCTGGCGTCAGAAATTTATCAGGAAGGTGTGATTATTCCTCCGCTAAAGCTTATGACCCGGGGCAAACTAAGAGAGGAGGTACTTAATTTTATCCTGGTCAATGTCAGGACTCCTGAGGAGAGAAAAGGAGATCTGCTGGCCCAGATAGCAGCCAACGAGAAAGGAAAGAAGCGCCTTGAAGAAACAGTGAGAAAGTATGGTCTGGATAAGATATTAGAGTACACAAAGCATATTCAGCACTACACAGAGAAAGTAATGAGAGAGACAATCAGCGAAATTCCTGATGGAGAGTACACATTTACTGACTTTCTGGATGACGACGGCCTGAGCGAAATGCCGGTTAAAATAGGAGTGAAGCTTAAGGTTAAAGGTGATAAAGCAGTCATCGATTTCAGCACTTCCTCCTCTCAGGTAGGGGGAAACATGAATGCCCCCATTGCCGTTACTTGCTCGGCGGTTGTGTATGTTTTCCGTTCCTTGATAGATGAAGATATTCCTTTCAATACCGGCCTGATGAAGCCTCTCAAGATAAAAGCTCCCCTGGGTTCAATCGTTAACGCCGCCTTTCCTGCAGCATGTGCTGGAGGAAACGTGGAAACAAGTCAAAGAATTGTGGATGTTCTTCTGGGCGCACTTTCAAAGGCGATCCCAGATAAAATACCGGCAGCAAGCTCGGGGACGATGAATAACGTTGCTTTTGGCGGTTATGATTCGATAAGAAAAACCACCTTCGTCTATTACGAAACAATAGGAGGAGGGATGGGTGCCAGTTGTTCTCTTCCGGGCTTGAGCGGGGTGCATACCCATATGACAAATTCACTCAATACCCCTCTTGAAGCCCTGGAAAACTATCTACCTCTGAGAATAAAGCGCTACAAGCTTCGCCAAGGCTCTGGTGGAGTTGGCAAAAACAGAGGCGGCGATGGCATTGTGAGGGAGTATGAATTTTTGGTTCCTGCCCGGGTGACCATCATCTCCGAGAGGAGAAGGTTCGCTCCCTACGGTCTCCAGGGCGGGAAAGCGGGCAAGAAGGGAAAGAACGTACTCATTTCTGAAGGGAAAAAGAAGATTTTAGGTTCCAAAGTTAACTTGAGCGTAAAGCCCGGAGATGTACTCGCCATAGAAACTCCAGGAGGCGGTGCTTACGGTGGCAGGTAGTAAGAAATCTTCATTCGGACCCGGATTTCTAGTTACCGCTGCCTTCATCGGCCCGGGCACAGTTACTACCTGTTCTCTGGCAGGAGCAAAGTTCGGCTATGCCCTCATCTTTGCCCTTGTTTTCGCCACCTTCACCACCATCATCCTCCAGACAATGACTGGAAGGCTGAGCCTTGGCTCAGGACTGGACCTTGCTCAGGCACTACGGGAATTTCCTCCTCATCCGGTTTCAAGAATTTTCTTCGTCTCCCTCATCCTGCTTGCCATCACCTTCGGCTGCGCTGCCTACGAAGCCGGAAACATCATCGGCGGCTCACTCGGCCTGGAAATGGTGACTTCAGTTCCCCGCAGGTACTGGGTGCTGCTTATTTCACTGGGAGCTGTGTTTATTTTGAGCAGGAGAAAATACAGAATGGTGGAGAAGTTCCTGATTTTCCTCGTCTTTATGATGAGTATTTCCTTCCTCCTGACAGTTATCATCGTCAGGCCTAACCTTGTTTCTGTCATTAAGGGTGTGATTCCCTCTTTTCCACCAAACTCCATTTACCTCATCCTGGCTCTTGTCGGAACCACGGTCGTTCCCTACAACCTTTTTCTCCATTCCTCTGCTGTGAAAGAGAAATGGAAATCAGCCTCTGATATGAAATACATGAAGAGAGATTTATTCCTTTCAGTCAGCCTGGGTGGGATTATTTCAGCTTCGATCATAGTAACCTCGGGTGTAGCCTTCTTCACCAGAGGAATTGAAGTCGAAACAGGCGCTCAGCTTGCCCAGCAGCTAAAGCCTCTTTTTGGCCCCCTGACCAACATTCTTTTCGGTCTTGGCTTTTTTGCTGCTGGACTGAGTTCAGCCATCACTGCCCCCTATGCTGCTGCCTTTGCCACTTCCGGAGTTCTGGGGTGGGAGGGCGGACACAATTCAGCAAAGTTCAGGGGGGTGTGGCTGGGAGTGATACTAACGGGCCTTATCGTGGCTGTGCTCAACCTCAAACCATTGCCGGTGATTGTGTTTGCCCAGGTTGCCAACGGCTTTGTTCTTCCCTTTGCTTCTGCCTTTCTCCTCGTGGTGCTCAACAAAAAGAGGAGAATGAAGAATTTGGCAAACAATCTCTGGCAGAACACGGTGGGAGTATTAATCGTGCTCATTGTTTCACTGCTCGGCATGTGGAATATTTTCAGGCTCTTTCTGCGTTAAGCAAAATAGTTTGTTGAAAGGGAGAGATGTGCCGATGGAAAGGAATGCCTGCTGCTGGAGGAATGGAAAGGAGAGCATGAACTGCAGTAAGAAGGTGGATTATTTATGGTAGAAATCATAGATTAAGGAGATTATGTATTCCTGCTCGTCTGAACCCAGCTCCGGGTAAATGGGCAGGGCAAGCACTTCTTCGGAAGCCTTCTCTGATTGAGGAAAGTCTCCTTTTTTATAGTTAAGAAATGAAAAGCATTTCTGAAGGTGGAGGGGGAGAGGGTAGTAAACTGCGCTGGCTACACCATTTTTTTCCAAATAATCTTTGAGAGCATCCCTTCTCCGGGCCCGAATCACATACTGATGGTAGACATGATAGTTGGCCACTTTTTTCTTATAAAGCGCTTGAGGAAGAGTGATGAATCCTTCATCCAACAGTCCCCTGTCTTTGAACCTCTGTTCATAGTACTCCGCCCTTGCCATTCTCTCTTTGTTCCATTTCTCAACATACCTGAGCTTAATCCTGAGCACTGCAGCCTGAAGTGCATCAAGACGAAAATTTCCGCCGATAAACTCATAGATGTAAGCATCTTTTGAGCCGTGAACCCTCAGCAACTTTAATTTGCGGGCAAAATCACTGTCATCGGTGAGCACCATTCCGCCGTCGCCGTATCCGCCGAGGTTTTTGGAAGGGAAAAAAGAGAGGGTACCAGCTTTTCCCATGGCAGATGCTTTCTTTACTCCTTCTTCTGAAGGATATTCTGCTCCAATCGACTGGCAGGCGTCTTCGACGACAGGAATGTTGTATTTTTTACCCAGGGACAGGATGGGATCCATCTCAGCGCACTGTCCGAAGAGATGGACAGGAATTATGGCTTTAATTCTCGTCTTGCCGCGCTTTTCCACCTCTTCTCTGAGAAACTCCTCAAGCTTTAAAGGAGAGAGATTGAAACTTTTTTCTTCAATATCACAGAAAAGAGGGCGGGCTTTTAACCTGGCTATTGAGCCTGCTGTGGCGAAAAAAGTGAAAGGGGAGGTAACTACCCCCTCTCCCTCCTCTATCCCTAGGGCCATAAGAGAGATGATGAGGGCATCTGTACCTGAGGACACACCTATTCCATACTTTACTCCGCTGTAAGAGGCAACTTCCTGCTCAAGAGATTCAACTTCCTGGCCAAGCACGAATTCCTGGGCGCTGATTATCTCGAGCACTTTGGTGTTAATTTCATCTTTTATTCGCTCGTACTGAGCTTGGAGATTGAGAAAAGGAATCATTATTTGAGGACTTTTTTCAACTTTTTTTTCTCTATAAAGACCTTTCCCTGGTAAGAAACATAATTGAGAAGAATCATCACCCTTTCTTTATCGCTTATTTCTTTTTTAAATATACCTCTAAGTCCTCTGAGAGGACCTTCTACCACTTCAATCTCATCTCCCACTTCAGGCTCCTCGCCGTATTTTTCGAGCTCGATCAAGCCGTCTACTTCTCGAGCCTTAATCCCGTTAATAATCTCTTCCGATATCGGAATCGGCCCCTCTCTGTTGCCCACTACCTTTTTTACTCCCCTGGTATAGCGTACTGTCTGGTATTGGGCCGGGAAGTCAAAATAGATGAAGGCGTAGCCAGGAAAGAAAGGCTTAATCTTGTTGTCATGGAGGTATTTCGGGTTGTATATCCTGAAGCCCCCTTCGATGAATAGTTTCTCTACCTGACCTTCTTTCTTGGGCTTGGTATTTAGCACGAACCAGCTTTCCATAAACTGTTATTTCCTCCAAAAATTTTATGGGGATAACTAAGATAGCTTTTAAAGACTTTTTTTGCAAGAGAAACTTAGGCTTTGGTAAGCATCTTTTT
This sequence comes from Candidatus Aminicenantales bacterium, assembly GCA_046760305.1. GTDB lineage: Bacteria > Acidobacteriota > Aminicenantia > Aminicenantales > Aminicenantaceae > JBHIDX01. The sequence goes on along the minus strand of JBHIDX010000003.1, from coordinate 10,273 downwards.
TTCCGTGATAATCAAGCATAATATTAAAAGAAGAAAGAAGAAGAAAGGGGACGGGCCGCAGCAATTTATTTATAATCAACAAATTACGTAATATTTTAACCCTAAAAAAGGCCTTAAATGCGATTTTTAAGGGCAAAAATCAATTTTAAACTTGAAGTGATTTTAAGAAAATCCTTAAAGCCCATTTTTGACCCCAAAAATGAAGTCTAAGGCATAAAATCGGCTTCATATTTGCATCTATCTTACTGATAACACTGAAATTAGTGAGGCCCGTCCCCTCTTATTCTCTTATTTTCTTATATTCTTATATTTCTCTTATATTCTTATATGCTCCCCCTCATATCTCTTATAAACTCTCATAACTCTTATAATACTATAACCATACTCTCATAACCCTCTTATAATCATCACGGAAAAAAAGATGCTTCTTAGGCTTTGTCTCTCTTTGCGCTTTTTTCAATCCCAGGTGGGTGTTATCCTTATGGCAAACCCGCCTCCTGGAGCCATATGAATATCAAGGAGCTCTCTTCTGTTTACCTCCATCCTTCTGAAATGAATGAGAGTGGGATCACTTTCAGCGCCTGAAGCGTCAGAATAAATCGAGGCCATGTATTTTCCTGGTTTGAGAAAAGTTAGGGGCAGGCTGACATTTTTCTCTGACCAGCCTGTCATTCCACCCACATACCATTCTTCTCCCTTTCTTCGGGCGAGGATGATGTAGTCACCGACCACTCCACCCACAAAAAGCGTTTCATCCCACACTGTGGGAACAGCCTTTAGAAAATCAAATCCTGTCTGTCCCAGAATTGAATCGGGGTGGTCAGCCACCATCTGAAGGGGACTTTCGTACACAACATACATTGCCAGCTGATGAGCCCGTGTCCCCTGAGCCAGGGGAGGGATTGAATGAGGCTTGAAGGTCTCTCTGCTGCTGACATTGAAAACACCGGGGGTAAAATCCATGGGACCGACAAGCATCCTTGTGTAGGGAATTACGACCTCATGGTCAGGAGAGCACTTTTCACTCCATTTACTGTATTCAAGGCCGAGAACCCCTTCTCTGGTGAGAAGGTTGGGGTAGACTCGGCGCAGACCTGTGGGCTTGAAAGCTCCATGGAAATCAACAACAAGGTGGCATCTGGCTGCTCTCTCACAGATTTCCCTGTAGAAGTTTACCATTTCCTGATCATCCCGGTTCATGTAATCCACCTTGATACCCTTCACTCCCCATTCCTGATAAAGGGGAAATGCTCTCTCCATCTGGTCCTTGAGGCACTCCCAGTTGAGCCAGAGTACGATTCCCACCCCTTTCATTTCAGCATACCCGAGAACCTGGGGCAGATCCAGGGCAGGTATCCAGGTGGTGATATCTTCCTTTGCACTCCTGTGGTCTCCATACCAGCCAGCATCTATGAGGAGGTATTCAAATCCTGCTTGAGCAGCAAAGTCCAGATAGTATTTCATAGTCGAGGTGTTCATGCCGCCCTGAAATTTCCGGCCCCTTACTGTCCTACCTGACCACCATGGCCAGGCAGCTTTTCCGGGCTTTATCCAGCACGGATTTTCTATCCTGGAGGGGTCAGAAAGGTTCATAATCGTGTCTGACTCGATCATGCTCCCCGGGTGGTCAGCAATCATGAACACCCGCCAGGGAAGGTCATGCGGCATTTTAATCCGGGCGCAGAGGCCATTTCCACCAGGCAGAGGAGAAAGGCGGCTCACAAGCGCTGTCTCTTCACTCTGAAGAAGAGAAAGATACATGCCTGGATAGTCTTCAAGGTCTGCCTCTGCAATTGCAAGCCAGGGACCGGGTTGAGTTTTTATCAGGAGAGGAAGTCCAATCAGTTTCTCCGGGCTCAACTCCTCAAGAGGAGCAATAGTATAGTTGTTTTCATAGCTTGTGTTGAAACTGTCAAGGATTAAAGCATATGCTGTCCCTGGTTGGGAACGGATATAAGTGTTTTCCGCTTCTATGTTCACGTGTTCCAACCCGGGCTGATGGGGAAAATGAAGCCTGAAAGCCACAGCATCGTTGTAGGCCCGGGCTATGAAAAGAAATTCACGATGAGGCTCCTCTTTTTCCCTTAGTCTTAGACAAATTTCGCTGGCATAGTTATGGAGGAAGCTTGTTTTCCCGTGGTGAATCTCAGTCCTTTCGTTGATCCTCTTCTCAATCCTATCGATAACTTCAACTTCAGCACCTATGGAAGGAGCTCCTTTGAGTAAGAGCTGGAGAGGAGATGGGCTAATAATTGTTTGGCCGCGGAAGTGGATGCTGTAGGCAAGGTAATCACCCTGAGGAAAGGGAGAACTAAAGCTTTCCACGCTTACCTGAAGCGAAATCCTTCTGTCAGGAGAGGTTACCTCTGCCAGCTCCCCGCCATGAATAAAGGTTGAAAAGAGAAAAATTACCAAAAGTCCTCTGGCGCAGTTTTTCATCATTCTCCTTCCTAGGTTTCAGTGCTTTAAATTTTTTCTAAGGATTACTTCTCGTTTGGCTCGTAATGACCATCAAAAGTCATTACAAGGAGCGAGGCAAAGAGGGAAACTTAGGCTTCGGCTCTTTTTTTCTTGGTTAGACAGTTGTAAATCAGAGCAAATATAACGCCCATAACCCAGCCGCAAACAACAGCGTAGAGCGTGGCTACAACAACTCCGCCAAATCCCCATTTGCCTAAATGGTAGCCGGGATAGATTGAATCAATCAGCTTGAGAAACTCTATCCCATAGGTTGAACGGAAAAGATTTACAACTCCAACGAACAAGACGACCAGACCCCAGACAGAAGAGATGGCACAGCCAAAGCGAATGACGTTAAATTTCATTTTCTCCCCCTAACATTTTTGTTATTCCTGCTGTATTTTCACTCTAGAGGAACTGAATGTCAACCTACTAAATCACAAAAATTCTTGGCGGCTGAGAAAATCTCGATCTATCATCAGGTAATTTTCCACTTTTTCTTTGCTGGCCCAAGTCTATTTTTTTAAGCTTAAGTCAACCTCAACCTCTCCCAACTTCACATTTCTTCTGGAAAAGCCAGGTGGCCATGGCCGGGGTGGCATGGGGCGGAATATCAAATTTTCGCTTCCAGTCTCCAAAAAAACTTCTGTTGCCTTGGATTCAACCAGGCACACTACCCAGACTGATGCTTTTCCTCGCCACTCACTCATCCCTCGGGGAGGCTTTATCTGAACCTGAGCCGAGCGTTTTCCGTACCTAACATTCACCAGGTACCATCCCCATTTTCCTTTGCGGCGCACAACCCCGGGCAGTACCTTTTCGCCATCAACATAAATCTCCACCTCAGGGTCCTTATCGCTCAGAGCTCTTTCACCTCGTTCCAGGAGCAAGGCCAAGAAAGCATCCGTGGTGAATTCTTCGAGGTCAAAATGGATGTTTATGGTGCTTTTATTCCTTTCGTCAAATTCACTAAAACTTACATTTTTTACAGGTTCGAGGCGTTTGCTGAGAGGCAAAGATAGTTTTCCCGGCTTGTATTCCTTTCCAGCGATGAATACTTTTTCAACTATCTCAGGATTGAGGAGCAGGGGCGGCTTTTCCACCTCGTAAAGAACCATCCTCCTCCCCTTCTCTGATGACAGGACATCAAATCTCACTCCGGCAAGCAGCGGTTCCCTTGCTTCCTCAAGGGGATAGAGCTCAAAGATAGCTGTTTCGTATCCCTGGAGAGGAATATTTAGCCTCGAACCTGATTTTTTTAACCCGGGTAGAATCATCCGTGTTGGATAGACTCTCTCCACAACAAGGGAAGAAGCCTCCGGGTCAAGCCCCCAGGAGGGAGAAAGTTCAACTCTGAGTGTCTGAGGTTCGATGTATGGATTGCGGCAGGCAATGATACCACGCTTCTCCTTAAAATGAAGATAAGCGTATGCTTTTCGCTCATCAGGGTCGCCACCGGCCATCCAGGTGGAATTGAGCACAGAAAACCTGTCGCGTGCCCACTTTATGGCTGCAGCCAGTGCATCCCATTCGCTTTCTGAAAGGAGGTCAGGCGAGATGTAGAGCTCCCACATGGAGGGGCCACGGGCAAAATAAAGCAGGGAATTGTCAACAAACTTATCCAGAGGTTCTCTTTTTCCGCCCAGCATCTGGAGATGGCCTTTTATGATACCGTGGGTCATAAGGTTTGCCACTGGAAACCAGGCATCCATTTTTTTCAGACCTTCATACAGTATACTGTCGCGGTAGGTTATAGCCTGGTCCCTGCGGCTTATGGAAGGAACGTCTGCATAGCCGTAATCTCCGCCCTGCATCCAGATGGTGTTGGCATACTTAAGCCACCAGGGACTGAGCCAGGTGCCTGAGGTTATGTTAAGGAACATGTCTTTGCTTACTTTCCTCACCGCCCGGCACATCTCAGTCACACTTTCCATCACCTGACGACGCGAATAAATGCCTGGAAGATGGCCGTGGTCTGGTTCGCTGCAGCTGAATTGAATTCCATCCCATTTGTAGTAGCGGACTTTATCGTTACGGGCAAAGTCAACGACTCTCTTCTTGAGAAGTTTGCTGTAATTTTTTCCAGCCACACACATCTGGCTGCCCACGGTTTCGTAACCGTGCTCACGCATCCATCCCACCCTCCACTCTCGATGTGAATACCCGCCTATAGGCCCCAGCCAGAGGCCGAGTTCTGTGCCCATGCTCTTAAGTGCATCTACCACTGGAGTAAACCCTCTCGGAAACTGGTTTGGGCTCAGTTTCCAGTCGCTGCGGTAGACATCCCAGCCGTCATCTAGAACAAAGGCATCAAGGCTAAGGCCTCGCTCCTGGTACAGTCTGTGGCGGAAAATTTCTATGGTGCGGAGCACGTTTTTTTCTGTCATCGCTCTTTCCTCGTTCTCCACATACTCGGGGGCGCGAAGGTCATACCAGCTGTTGTAGAGAAGATAAGGGCGGATCTCAGCGACGCGGATGCGGTCAAGATAGAGAAAAAACCAGCGCTTCAAGTAGGGCTCAGGGGCCAGGCCCGTAACGACCCATTCGCTTTCAAGCCATGAATCCCTTATAATCTCACCCATTTCCTGGCCGCACTGAATCTCTGTTATTTTCTTAGAGATTTTTTCCAGAGAATTTTCAGAAGCTGGATATTCAAGGCCAAAAAAAACGCCTCCCTTACTGGTGCGTAAGGCAGCGGGCTGCCCGAATCCGCCTCTTTTGACAATAGATGTTTTACCCTGAATCTCGGCTCTCAGGGGCCAGAGCCACCTGAGAAAATGGTCTCCATGAGACCTGTCTCTGACAGAAACTTTTCGCCGAACAAAGAATGATTCGGGTTCGAGTCTGTATGTGAGCCGAATTTCAAGATGAACATACTGTGGAGAGCGGTGCCTGAAAAGGAGATCAAGCTCTTTTATCTCCCCCGGCAGTTCTCTGAGCTTGTAGTCCTCCAGCTTGAAATCTTTTTTGGAAAAAAGAACAGGATTGGCAGCATTATTCTCCTCTCCTGGCGCTCTCCAGCCTGTCCACATAACGTTGAGTACGAAATCAGCACTGGTTGTAATTGTGAACTGAGGTCTATTAAAAGCAGCAACCCAACGAGAGAGAGCTGTGTAACTATCCTTCTCAAGCCTGGCTTCAGCAAAAAAGATGGCACAGCCTATTTTTTCGTTTTTTAGCCTGAAAACCTTTATCCCGTTTTCTTCTTCAAGGTTAAAGCTTACCGTTTCTGCTGCACACAACAAAGAGGCGAGAAGGATTATTATGGTTAAAAAATAAAGGAGTGAAAAACGTCTCGGTCTCATTCTAAGCCTCCTCTTTTATAAAAGATGAATTTATCCATATAAGTTTTTAAGGCTGAAATTCTATCATTTACCCTGAACTATTAGCTCGGAAATGCCGGCAATACTATTTAACTTAAATGCAATCAAGGAGCTATAGTGATTTCTCAAGAACTGAATTAAATTTATGATAAAAAGGTGGAAACGGACCATAATTAAGCTGAGGGAATAATTTATCTAATCCACCATTCAGGAGGTATCCGGGGCAAAGAAGGTTTGTGGCCCGTATATTTTGAAAATACAATTCTCCCCGGACTGATCATTCTACCTGTAATCGAATCTTCGTACTTATTATCCTTGAAAACTGAGATAAGAATTGTTCGGGTAGCGGCCTCGTACTTTCTTTCTTGATAGGTCGCCTCGTCAATCTGCAGCAGGTCCTGCCAGTCACCGGTAGTGTTATTTTTCGAAAACCAGTAATTCTGCTTTCCTGGCGTGCCAAGATGGAGGAAACTTTCATCTCCCAGACGCTTGGATGTCTCTGTCGTCCATTCGTACTTGGGGATGTAATTATTGAAGGAAAAACCCTGTCCTGCTCTGCTTTTTATCCACTGTCCTTTATCCTTAACTTCACCCCATTCAACCTCTGCCTCTTTTGATATCTCCTTGAAGAGCTGAAGTTCAGAGCTAGTATTTGTCTTCTTTATCTTGAAATACTTGGGTCCCAGCTCGACGCCTCCTGTTATCCTCACTGTTACCGGACTTCTCACCTGGAATTGCCTTAGAATTTCATGGTCCCGCTTGAGGGAGGAGACCAGAGAATTATGTTCTTTAACCAGCTTGTTGTACTCTTTACTCAAGGAAGCTATCTCCTCTCTTGTGGCAGATTTAAGCTTTTCTTTTACCTCATTGATTTTTTCTTTGAGGCGGGCAAGCTCTGCCTTGTCCTCCTCTATTCCTGCCTTAAGAGCATTTATAAGCCTAGGCGAGGAAATGCCTATTTTTGTGGCCGCAAAATCTGCCAGGGCATTTAAATCGTTCTCTGTCTTTATTAATTTTTTAACTTTCTCTGTTTTAAAATCCTCGTATATTTTTTTTGCCTCAGCTTCGAACTCGCGGTAGTATTTTTTATCAACATTATTGGCAAAGCAGAGAAATTCTGCCACGTCTATCCAGTCATTGAAATATTCCTCTACTTTTTTATCCAGGATGGGAGTGAGGTAGACGACCTTTGAATTCTCAACTATGTACTTGTCCTCAAGGTTTTCTGTCGATAGGTAAGAGACATAAGTCACAGCCAGCATTCTTGTTCTCTCCCTCTCTGTCCGGCATTCTGGCAAATCTATGGAGAGGAGGGAGTCAAGGTCCAGCCAATCAGGACTTGCCCGGAAGAGCCAGCTGCAAATTCCCATTATCCTTCCCACCACATTGAGTTCTTTGATTTCCGGATAAACATTGGTGTACTCTTCATAATTTTGGTTTAAGTGTTCTATACACTTCCGGATACTGGGTGAAAGAGTGGTTTTTTTAAGCCTTTCAAATTCCTCTTTGCTGGTAAAATCTTGTCTGCTCCGCTCAGCATCGGCCATGAACTGAGGATTTATGATTTTTACATATTCAAAGTTAGGGTCAGTTTCGAGCTCGATTAAATCAGGATAAAACCAGAATCGTGTTGCTTCCCATTCTTTCGAGGTTTCTCCTGGTCGGGGAAGGAGGTCTCTTTCTGAAACAGTGAAGAAAGAAGGGACAAAACTCCGGGTCTCTTTTCTGATATCAAGATAGGAATTCGGGTCAAGACCAGTAGAAATCGTCTTGAATCTTTTATCTGCCTCCAGGACTACTTCGCCAATTCTCGTGTCTTCAAGAAATCCGCCAAAGCTCACTTTTACTTTTGTCGGATCAGGATGAGGGTCAAGGCTGACAAAAGCAGGGTTATCACCCGCGTGAAATACAGCTCTGTATGCTACAGCCAGGTCGCTGTAGGATACAGGATGGCGGGCTATTGTCTGGATGCCGCCTCTTTTTGCCAGAAGTATTAAGCCTTCTTTCCTGTCTAGGATTGCCCCCTCAAGCTGACCGCCCTCGAAAAAGAAATTTTTCAAGCCGATGAGGTCGAGGGGAATTTTATCCGCAGGAGGAGGAAAGCTCGAAGCTGTGAACCTGTAGGGTGTGATTTTCAGTTCAAGCTCAGACCTGGGATATACATTTCTGTAAGCATACACTTCCACCGAAAGTTCTGAACCATCGTCTGGAAGGAGTCCTCTTAAGCAGTGGCGGATGAGGGGATAATTTTTTTCGTAAGCAGTTTTGGGGTCATTTCCCAGAAGGAATACTCTGACACTTTTATTGTTATCTGTTACGACACAGATTCTTCCTCCTCTGAAGATGGCAACCCAGGCGGGCTGCTTGGAACCTGGAGGATAGAGGTCGACAACATTGTGATATGGAGTAGAATCAGGGCCTGAGATAATTTCAAGAGCATGCTCAAGGAGTATGGAGTAGGGATCAACATAGGGCTGGACAGCACCGCGTAGGGCTTCTTCTTTAATGGCCTCTTTTAAGGTTTGCCCTGTTCTGACCACAGCTTTCTCATCAAGAAGTTGGCCATAGTTTATTGTCATCCATCCTTGAGGAGAAGTCTGTAAGGAAGAAAAAGCGGATGATATAAGATGGAATGAAGCCAGAAAAAGTAGGGAGCAAGTTAGAATGATGAGGAAAACCCTGAGAGAGATTATCCTGCAGGTATTTTTTCTCATATGGCAGATTATAGAAAATTAATAGCATAGGATAAGGGCTAAGTCAATCTAAATGGAGCCTACATTTCAGACAGGCTGAGCCCGGCTCTGATGATAAGTCCTGCTGAGAGTTTTTCGCCTGGAAGAAATCCTTTGCTTTTGTAACCCACCTGGGTGAAAAGATGAAGTGGAAACTTGCTTTTGATAGGCCTGAAATGAACTGTCCCCAGAAGAGCAGCTCCAAATCCAGTCTTTTTTACCACAACTGAATCTCCTCCGAGTAATAGTTGTGGCTGATACCAGACGTCAAGTTCCCCCTGAAGAGAAAGATTGTCGCTCAGAGTAATACTCAGTGCATTTACACCTGCGCCCCAGAATGTATGAAAGGTCGGGATCCCATAGCGAAAATAAAGTCGAAATACCTGCCTGGAAACGAGGAAAAAATTCTCAAAATAGAGCTCGGAACCAAAAGGAGTCAAACCCATACGAAAGCAGGGAAGATATTTCATTCCCCGGAGTTTAATCAACGGAAATTCCCACGCGTTCTCGCCCGACCAGAGATAGGTATAGAGATAAGTATAGAGAGCATAGTAGAAGAAGGGGTTAAGGAAATTGGCCAAGGTATGCTTTCCCAGATCATCCAGGGTCAATCTGTAATTGCTTTCTCCTGCGTAACCCTCGTAAGCATTTATGAGGGAAAGGAAATTAAGAACATCGTTTCCCGCTCTGTTTCTCAACCCGAATTTTGTGAACAGAATGTACTGATTTAGGTCATTTGCAGCAAAGAGATAGAGGATTGCCTCCCGGTAGTGTATCGAACCTCTCTGAAGCCATTTTGAGAGCAAAATGTTCGATAGAATGCAGTTCGCCTCAGAACCGCCTGCTTTCATGACCATGTTCTCATGGTCAGTCACAATCCTGGGTTGCTTTTGTTCGCCTCGAAATGCCCAGCCCTTATTGTCTCCGTAGGGATATACGAGATGGAGTTCATACCTGTTGTTTACGTAGCCGAACTCCCTGTAACGAGCACCATGACCGAAAAACTCGTGCTGAACGAGAAAAGTCATATGGTCAACAACGTTATCGATAAAGATAGTTTTTGAGAGCCGGTAAGAGATGCCGAGCGCTTTTTTTAAAAGCGTTTTTTCTTCAATAAATTTCGGTTTCAAAAGCTTTTCTTCGAGTCCGTAAATGAGTCTGTGCAGGGTGAGAAGATTATTCGCTCCCTCCACTGCAGAATGACAAGCCTCATAGATGAGGGGATATTGAATCTCGGCCCGAGCAAGAGCGCTCGAACCAAGTAAGAAGACCAGGAGAAGCGCAGCAGCTTTTTCTAGGGCAGCGACATAAGATTTAACCAACTTTTCCTCTTCCATCTAGCCTGAACTATTCATAAAAAAATCCGTTAATACTATTTAACTTAAATTCAATCAAAAGGCTATAATGATTTCTTAACTTATTGCAGGCGATAAACTTTTTTTCTTTATTCTATCCATAATTACCAGCATTTTTTCGCACTTGGAGCTGGATTATAGATTTCACCCCTATTCCGAGAATTATTGAACCCGGTCCATCACTTTTTCGCTATAAAGGAGCATGATCAACTATTTTTGTTCTGATAAAGTGGTGACATCAAACGCAGTCCCTTGATGATCTCAGGCAGGATATCCAAGACATAATCCACATCTTGCTCCGTGTTTTCCCTCCCTAAGGTAAAACGCAGGGAGCTGTGGGCCACATCTGGTGGAATGCCCATGGCTGTTAATACATGAGAGGGTTCTAAAATACTTGAAGTGC
>JBHIDX010000002.1:0-90583 GCA_046760305.1 Candidatus Aminicenantales bacterium | reverse complement strand
ACCTAAGCCAGCCTGGAGGTACTCCTTTTTTTCTGGCTTCCTTGAGGAATTTATCAAGTTCTTTTCTGGCTTTTTCTTCCTCTTCCTTGGCCTTCTTTATTTTCTGACGCGTTTCCTCCATTTCCCTGAGGATAGCATCTCTTGAGATCACATCATCCATGGTGTTGAATTCCTGCCAGAGACCGTTGAGTTTTGTCTCCAGGAGTGAAACGTATTCTTTTGCTTTTTCCAGGTTCTGGAAGAGAGAATTTTTTTTCTTCCGGAAAAGCTCCTCATTCATCCACTCAGAGGAGAAATCCTTTTCTGCAGGAGAGGTTTGACTCTTAACTTTTTCTTCTTTGGGAGGGGTACTCTTTTCTTTTTCTGGAGGCTGGATGCGCATGACTGAAACAGATGCTTTCCCTTTCATGCGACGAAGGTCAGCGTTGGTGATGACCTTAACCGTTTTTCCTTTAAGACGCGCACGCCGTTCTTTTTCTTTTTTGGCTATCTCGACCAGACTCTGGGAGAGGAGAAGGGAGGAAGAGAAGGCGAGGGTAAGAGTCAATACTAAAAATTTTTTTATCTTCATTTTCCCTTTATATAATAACCGATGAGAGGCAAAAGTGTCAATTCACCTCATATGACCTTTGTTTTAACAACATCTCATTTTATTACACTACGAACCAGGAGTTTTTCCCCGTCTGAGGAAATTTCGACTGCGCCATGCCTGTCAGTGCGGAAGACTGCTGCTTTGAGCTTCTGGTAGCGGTCGAGGACTTCCTCTGCTGGTATCTGCTGCCTGATACTTTCTCGAACAGAGATGACCACGATTGAGGGGTTAACTTTCTTCAGGAAGAGCTCGCTGCTTGAGGTGGCACTCCCGTGGTGGGGAGACTTTAAAACTGTACTGGTAATTTCCTTACCGCTGGCAAGGATTTCTGACTCTGCCTCGTACTCGATGTCCGAGGTGAGGAGAAAAGATGTTTTTCCGTAAGCGATTCTGAGAACCAGGGATTGGTTGTTTTCGACCTTGTCCACAAAGGGCAATGCCGGGGCAGGATGGATTATTTCCACTTTGATTTTTCCTTCCCGGATGGTATCGTTTCTGAAAACCCTTCTGAGGACAACGCGAGAAGGGATGGATTTCTTGAACTCGCTGTAAGAGGGGTCTTCAGCCGGGCTGAAGGCCTCCCATAATTCGCCAATCCTGAAATTTTTAACCACTGCCTTGAGGCCGTTAAGGTGATCAGGGTGGGCATGAGTCAGGATGAGGAAGTTTATTTTTTTTATGCCTTTTCTCCATAAAAAGGGAGAGACTACCCGTTCACCAACATCAAAGCTTTCTCTTGGATCACCACCGCCATCGATGAGCATCTTTGCCCGGCCAGGAAACTCAACCAGGATGGAATCTCCCTGTCCGACATCGATGAAAGTTACCCTCAGATGATGGCTGGAAGGAGTAAAAGGATAAGTGACGAGAACCAGAAAAAAGAGGAGGAAAAAAGCACTAAAAAAAATTCTCTGGCCCTTTACTTTTTTCGGAAGAAGAAGGGCAAGAAGAGTGACAAAGTAACCAGTAATTACGAGCAACGGAGGATTGGGGATTCTGTAGGAAAGGAAAGGGGCGGTGTCGGCAAGACGGGTTAAGTTGAAAAAAAGAGTGACGAGGGAATGAATTGTTCTGGCGAGGAGTTCAGCCAGGAAGGGAAATGTGAAAGAGAGAGGGAGGAAGATAAAGCCAGCCGCCATGATGAAGCCTATGAGCGGCAGGGCAGCGAAGTTGAGGAGGAGAGGAAAGAAGGTTACTCGGTTGAAAGAGTTGGCGATAAAGGGAAGAACGCCAAGCTGGGCAGTGACGCTCAGGGCAAAAATTTCGCTCAGCCTTAGAGGGAGGGGCGGCAGGAATTTGATGACTCTTGGAAAAAAGAAGATGATACAGTAAGAAGCAGCAAAAGTGAGCTGGAAGCCAAGGTCAAAGAGATAGAAAGGATTGATGAAGAGCAGGGAAAAGGCAGCCAGAGAAATGGTGTTGAGAAGGTTGACGTCTTTCCAGATGAGCTTTCCCAGCAGGAAAGCGATAGCCATGATGGTCGCCCTCATGACCGAAGGTCTTCCCTCGACCAGGAAGGCGTAGAGGAAAAGAATGCAAATGATGAGTGAGTAAGAAACCCTTGTAGGAAAATGAAGGAGCTTGAAGAAAGTAAAAAGGAGGAAGGATATGATGGCAATGTGTGCACCTGAGATAGCAAAGAGGTGATAAAGGCCTGTTTTCTGAAGAGAGGAAGAGAGCGCCGGTGAGAGTCTTCCCCTTTCTCCGAGAAGAAGGGCTTCGAGAACTGCACCCTGCCTGGATATTCCGTAAGGATCAGGGGAAGGGAAATATTTTTCGATTTTTTGCTGAAACTTTCTCCTTAGCTTGGAGACAAGGTGGAGAGGAGCAGGGCTTTTTCCTTTTCCAATCCTTTCAATCAGAAGGTGGCTTTTGCTGAATGCTCTGCTGTGGATTTTGTTTCTTTTAAGGTAGTCATCAAGCCCGGGAACATTGAAATTTCTGTATCCTTCTGAGGAAAGAAGCCTGGCGGAGACTTTTAATTTCTCACCTGTAAAGAAGTTTAAAGGCTCGATGAAGACATCGGAGTGAGGTATAGTGAGGCGAACTCTTCCCCTCAATCTCCTCTCCTGGCCGCCAAGAGAGATTTTTCGTACCCTGAGATAGAGAATATCCCGCTCGAGTCCACGCGAAACTGACCTGGAGAGAGTGCCGTAAAGGTCGACGTATCCTTCGTAGTGGAGGAGATGGATAGGATTTTGCTCGAAGCTTTTGTTGTGGAGGGCAAATAATCCGCTGCCCAGCAGGGCGCAGGAGAGGAGACTGAGGGAGAGGCAGAGAGTGTTTTTTTTGATGAAAAAGAAAATCCAGGCCAAAAAAAGAATGAAAGCCAGCAGGGAAAGTGGAATTTGAGGGGGGATGAGAAAGAGAGAAGAAAATACTATCCCTGCTGCCATAGAAATGGCGAGGAGAAGAAAGGGAAAAGGCATTTTTTACTGGCTGGTCTGATGATTGAGGAACTCAATGAGGATGTGGCACATTAACTTGATTCCGAGCGGAATTGAGTCTTCATCAGGATTGAAATAAGGGCTGTGGAGTGGATAAGTGCGGTCGCTGGCCGGGTTTTTAACTCCCAGAAAAAAGTAGAAGCCTGGGATGTGCTGGCTGTAAAAGGAAAAATCCTCCGCCACCATCTGGGGATTCATTTTTTTTACTTTGTTTCTTCCCAGGGCTTCCTCAAGGGTTGGAAGGAGGAGGCTGACGAGGTCCGGGTAATTTTCAACAGCCGGTGTTCCTTCCAGGAAAGAAAAGCTGTAGTTTGCTCCAAAAGATTGTGTTATTCCCCTGACCACATTTTCCATGAGCTGGGGAATCTGTTTTCTGTTTTTTTTGCTCAGAGTGCGGAGAGTTCCTTCCATGGTCACTCTTTCAGCAATGATGTTTGCCCTCTTGCCTCCTTCTATTTTCCCCACCGTGAGCACAGCAGGGTCGGTGGCATCGATTGTACGGCTGATTATTGACTGAAAGGCGAGTATGCACTGGGAGGCGATAAAAACTGCATCCACTCCCTCATGAGGCCGGGCACCATGAGCGCTTTTTCCGTGAATTACGATCACAAACCTGTCAGAGCTGGCCATGACAGTACCTGCCGAGACTCCGATTTCTCCGACCTTGTAGCCTGGCCAGACATGAAGTGCAAATATTGCTCCCACAGGTGGGTCATTGAGCACCCCTTCTTTTATCATCAATTGAGCTCCTCCTTCCTCTCCAGGAGGCGGTCCTTCTTCAGCCGGCTGGAAAATGAACTTGACGTTTCCTTTGACCAGTTCTTTGAGGCTACTCAGCACGTGAGCTGTACCTAAGGCAATCGTGGTGTGGATGTCGTGGCCGCAGGCATGCATGAACCCGGGATTCAATGATTTATAGGGAACTTCATTCAATTCCTGGATGGGAAGGGCATCCATGTCTGCCCTGAGAGCGGCGGTTATACCTTCTCTTTCGCCGCGGAGGAGGCCGACAACTCCTGTTTTGGCCACGCCTGTTTTTACCTCAAGGCCGAGGGAATTAAGTTTGGAGCTCACAAGTTTTGCTGTTTCGAACTCCCTGTTTCCTGGTTCTGGATTCATATGGAGATAGCGGCGGATTTTTATCATCTCTGCCGATATTTGCCTGATTTTCTCATCTATGAGTTTTGATGTCTTGGGGTCAAGGGATAGACCAAAACGGGTTGAGATGAGAATGATAGAAAGGAAAATAAGGGCTCTAAACTTGATTTTATTTCCCATAAAGATAATATAAAGAACGGTTTTTCAGAAAGTCAAGTTATCTCTCTGTAAATGCCATAGATATCTTTAAGAACGGTGGAGACTTCCTCCAGTGTGGCTCCTGCCTCTACAGCCCTGATGATATGAGCCATCAGGTTTTCTCCTCCTTTCACTGCTTCTCTGAGCGCCTGGAGTGAGTATTCCACCTCTGTTTTTAACCTTTCATTTTTTAATTTTCGGAGCTTTTCAACTTGAGCTTTTTCTGTCTTTTCAGGAATGGAGAGCAGTTTAAAGTGAATATTTTCTTCTTCTTTTAGGAACTCGTTGAGACCGACGATAATTTGTTCTTTAGTTTCTACCTTTTTCTGGTAGGCATAAGCGCTCTCTTGGATTTCTTTCTGGATAAGTCCTTTCTCTATTGCCCTCAGCATGCCGCCCATGTGCTCTATCCTCTTGAGGTATTTATTCACCTCGCTTTCTATTCTTTTTGTCAGGCTTTCCACGTAATAGGAGCCTCCGAGAGGGTCAATTGTGTTCGCCGCCCCACTTTCATAGGCAATAATCTGCTGAGTGCGGAGGGCAATCTGGGCAGATTCTTCGCTGGGAAGAGCGAGGGCTTCATCGCGGGAATTGGTGTGGAGTGACTGCGTGCCTCCCAGGACAGCTGCAAGAGCTTGGAGCGCAACCCTGACAATGTTGTTATCAGGTTGCTGTGCGAGAAGAGTGGCGCCGCTTGTCTG
This sequence comes from Candidatus Aminicenantales bacterium, assembly GCA_046760305.1. Classification (GTDB taxonomy): domain Bacteria; phylum Acidobacteriota; class Aminicenantia; order Aminicenantales; family Aminicenantaceae; genus JBHIDX01. The sequence goes on along the minus strand of JBHIDX010000002.1, from coordinate 85,547 downwards.
GGTGTGAAACCTGAATTTGCACGAGCGTGTGTCCTTGGCCCTGAACCGTTCCTTCATCAACCTGGCCCAGATTCTCCGGGCTGCCCGAAATTTAGCCACTTCCTCGAAGAAGTCGTTGTGTGAAGCGAGAAAAAAGGAGAGCCGGGGAGCAAATTCGTCGATATCAAGACCTGCTGCCAGAGCTGCCTCCACATACGTTACGGCATTGGCAAGGGTGAAGGCAAGTTCTTGAACTGCGGTTGCTCCTGCTTCCCTGATGTGGTAACCGCTGATGCTCATCGTGTTCCAGCGGGGGACATGTTTCTGGCAGAAGGAGATAATATCGGTTGTGATTTTAAGTGAAGCCTTGGGGGGATAGATGTAGGTTCCTCGGGCTATGTACTCCTTGAGTACATCATTCTGAATCGTGCCAGAAAGATTTGCCCAAGAGATTCCCCTTCTTTTGGCCAGGACAAGGTACATGGCGAGGATGGGAGCAGCCGTTGAATTTATGGTCATGGAAACGCTTACTCTATTGAGAGGAATGGAGTCGAAGAGGACTTCCATATCGGCGAGAGAATCGATGGCTACGCCCACTTTCCCCACTTCACCCCTAGCACGGGGATTATCTGAGTCGAGACCAATCTGAGTCGGGAGGTCAAAGGCGACGCTGAGGCCTGTCTGACCCTGTGAGAGAAGAAAGCGGTATCTTCTGTTTGACTCCTCGGCCGTGCCAAAACCTGCATACTGCCGCATGGTCCACAGTTTACCCCGGTACATGGAGGGATAAATTCCCCGGGTGAAGGGATATTCCCCTGGAAATCCAAGCTCTTTCTCAAGGTCAAAGCCCTCAAGGTCTGAAGGTGTGTAAACATCCTTGAGTTCGATCCCGGAGGAAGTGAAGAACCTTTTTCCTTTTTTGCTCTCTTGGTAAGGGCTCATGGGTTTGTGAAGGAGATGTTGAAATTATTTTTGCAGATTATGAGGACTGAATACCTTAGTGCCTCCATATTCTGCCCTGCTCTCGAGTTCCTCCTCAATTTCAAGGAGTCTGTTATACTTGGCAACTCTTTCGCTCCGGCAGACAGATCCTGTTTTTATCTGTCCGCAGCCGAGAGCAACACTCAGGTCAGCGATGAATGTATCTTCTGTCTCGCCTGAACGGTGAGATATGACCGTGGTGTAACCTTTGGCGTGAGCATAATGCACGGTTTTAATGGTCTCGGTGAGTGTTCCAATCTGATTGAGCTTGATGAGGATAGAATTGGCCACTCCCTCTGAAATTCCCCTCTTGAGCCTTTCTAGGTTGGTGACAAAAAGGTCATCTCCCACTATCTGGACCCTTTTTCCCAGCCTGGTGGTAAGAACTTTCCAGCCCTGCCAGTCCTCCTCACCCAGTCCATCTTCTATCGAAATGATGGGGTATTTTTCTACAAGACGCTGGTAGAACTCTATCATCTCGGCTGTGGTCTTTTCGCCTCTCCCGGATTTTTTAAAGATGTAGCTCCCTTCTCCTGCCAGCTCTGAGGCTGCAGCATCCAGAGCAAGAAAGACATCTCTATCTGGTTTGTATCCTGCCTGAAGTATGCTTTCCAGGATGAGCTCAATCGCTTCTTCATCTGAAGAAAGGTCAGGCGCAAAACCCCCTTCGTCACCGACGGATGTGCTCAGGTTTTTTTTCTTGAGTGTCTTTTTCAGCGAATGAAAAATTTCTGCACTCATTCTTATAGCTTCGGAGAAAGATGGGCTTCCTGCGGGTACAATCATGAATTCCTGAAAGTCAATGTTGTTATCAGCATGAGAGCCGCCATTGATGATGTTTATCAGCGGGACAGGCATGAGGTATTCCTCTTTTTTGCCCAGATAAGAATAAAGAGGAATGTTTTGGGCCTGGGCAGCTGCCTGAGCTGTGGCCAACGAGACCGAGAGAAGGGCATTGGCACCAAGTCTCTTTTTGGAAGGAGTGCCGTCAAGTTTATTTAGCCTCTCATCAATTTCTTCCTGGGAGAGAGCATTAAGCCCTCTGAGTTCAGGGGCAATAATGTTATTCACGTTGGCTACGGCTTTTAAAACCCCCTTGCCTCCGTAGCGCGACGGGTCTCCATCGCGGAGCTCAAGAGCTTCCAAGGTCCCGGTGGAAGCGCCGGAAGGAACGAGAGCCTTGCCCACTCTACCTGACTCAAGCACAACGAGCGTCTTTACGGTGGGGTTTCCCCTTGAATCGAGAGCCTCACTTGCCTTTATGTCAATTATGGTTGTCTTGCTCATTTAGAAAGAATGTGCACCTCGGATTCAGGTACAATTTCAAATTTTTTGGTCTGGGAGCGCCGTGAATGGCTATTTTTTCGTTTCTTCAGGTTTTTTAGGGAATTCTTCCTGGGTTTTTTTCAACAGCTCCTCTTTCTTTTTCTCGACAAACTCTTTTATGGATTCGATACCCTCCTGAGTTTTTTCTTTTACCACCTGAATTCCCTTTTCAGCCTCATGGGAAATTTTTTCGTAACTATCTTTTGCTTTCTCTCCAGTCTTTGCCACTTCGTCTTGGATCTTGCGCCTGGTTTCTGCCCCGCTTGCAGGAGCGAAGAGAATGCCGAGAACAAATCCCGTTGCTGCTCCGACTAGGAAGGAGAGAGCTGCTTCGAACGCACTTGAGCCGCCATTATTTGACATTTTTATCCTCCTTCTTTCTTTTTTTTTTCAGTTGCCGCCAACCTATCTGGAGTAAAGGAATTATTATCGACAGGTATTTTGTCGAAGGCTTTAAAATCTTCGAAACTGAGAGTCCTACCTCGGAGAAGCTCTTGGCAGCTTTTTTGGAGGTGTTGATGACTTCGCTCACATCTTCAATTTTTTTACGAACGAGCTCATCAGTTTCTTTTACATCTTTAACCAGCTTCCCCACTTCGTTGAGGGTTTCTTCTGCTGCTCTGGCCGTTCTTCTCAGCTGAGAGAAGAGAGCGGTCAGGAAAGCTATTGCAACCACAAGAGCGACAGCGATAATCAACCACAGAGTTTGATTGAGAGTAAGCGGCATTGCGTACCTAAAATAAAGGAAATAAAGTAATTTGTCAATGTGTCGAAAATATTATTTCCAGAGGACTTTCTGAATATTTGGCAGCCCGTACTCTTCTTCAATTTTTTTAATGAGAAAGGTAAAATCTGCTTCTTTTTTACACTTAACAGCTTCCTCCCAGCGGGAGATAAGTCCGGAATAAATAAATTTGTATTTTTTTTTGAGAAGCCTGTTGATTCCCCTCAGGCCTTGCCAGTGAGTTATCATCAGCAGGATGTTTAGGCCGAAGAAAACATTCGGCCCGGGGAGAAGACCTGCCAGACCGGTTAAGGGAAGAGCCAGGGCTTCAGCGACAAGAAAAAAAATGTGGGCGGATTTTTTCTTTCTGAGGAAAAAACGGAATCTCAATTTTGTTCTTTTTTTTCTCAATCTCTCAGCACAGATGATGGTTACACTTTTTTCTTTGTCGTCGGGAATCCTCCTCAAAGCTTGTTCCTGGCGCAGGATCCTGGGGGAGATAGCCATGAACCTTTTTTTTGCTTCATCTACAAATTTTCTCAGACGTGAAGATTTGACGTTAAGGGGAGATGGTGGTTCTGTTGAGAAAAAAACATATCTGTTTTTGTAGTCGCTTACAAAGAAGAATTTCATAATGGTGAACTCGAAAGGAAGAAAAAGACGTAAAGCTCGTATATTACTAGGAAGAAATAAATGAGAAAGACGAGAATAATAAGGTAAGAGATTTTTAGAATTTTTAAGAACTGAAAATTCTTGTGTGCGATAAGAATGAGGAGAGAACCGGCTGTAATTATGTATTTCAGGCCGAGGGAGAGGGCAGGTCTTCTGATGAGGAGGGTTGCCATGAAGGGATTCATCTCTTCTCCTCCGTGCTGGAGTATACTGAAAGTAAAATACCCGTCTAGAATGCAGAGGAAAAGAATAGCCACAATAAAGATAAAGTAACGCGTCTCGTAGCGGTCAACATAGTAGTTTTTTGCCTCGTCTTTACGACGGGCTTTCTTTCTCCTTCCTCTTAGGGAGAAGCGGCTTAAAGGCTTTGTCGGCCTTTGCCTTCGGTCTTTAAGGATGCGTCTCTCTTGGCGCATGTTCCATACAATTTTTTAAGTATGCATCATGTCATTGCCCGATGTGACAGGGAGCGTGCCAGCCTCATACTTTACCCTACCTTAATGAGACCTCGAAGCCCTTTGCTTACCGTAAGACATTAAATTCTCCCTTTATGTTATTTTGTCGATTGAACCCGTGAGAAATTGATTTAATACTTTACCTCAGGCAGGGGAGAAGATAATAACGGCAAACTCCCCTCCTGTCAAGGATAAGGAGGCTCTATAAATTTATAATTTAATAAAAGAATAAATAAAAGTAGTTTGGCTTACGCAATTACCAGATATAAAAAGAGATAAGTTAATTTAAGGCGCTCATTTTGCCCTTAAAATGCATTTTCTGGCCCCAAAATCATGGTTTTAAGGGAGTTTTGGAACCTTTTCCTTGGTTCATGCGTTTATATTATCTAATTAAGAAAAAAGACAACAAGGAGGAAAAAATGAGATTCAAGACAAAAGTAGCAATTCTTTTGTTGGCTATTCTTCTCACCTTCACAATTTTCAACCTACTCGTACCAGCTGCTGCTGTTGATCTTGCTAAAGCTGGAAAGCTGGCGGGTTATGATATTATCTCCAATGTGATAACAGGAGGAGGGAAAACAGCATCACCTTCTTCCACTAGTGGAGGATAGCACTTGTGAAAGGAACGATGAAAGCATTCAGTAGAATCTGGAATTGGCTGATTAATGAGATGGAAAGATTTTTTCTCTTAGTTTATCCGGGTCTCCAAGGCATGAGATTAGAGCCAGTTTCCATTATCTAAAAGGCTGCAATTTCTCCCTGAAAAAGAGTAAATTGCAGCCTTTTTTTTATAATTCATTTGCGTTCCCAATGACTCCCAGTGATATTGAACAATTTTCTACCTTGTCTGGTTGAGGAGATAGATAAAAAAAGGAGCTCCCACAACAGCAGTGATAATTCCGATAGGAAGCTCAGCGGGGGAAAGCACTGTTCGGGCCAGGAGGTCCGAGAAGAGAAGGAATGTTCCTCCAGCAAGAGAGGAGAAGATGAACAGCGAGCGGTGGTCGGGACCGGTAAGGATCCTCATCCAGTGAGGAATTATCAGTCCCACAAAGCCGATCACACCGCTAACTGAAACTGAAGCTGCAGCCAGGAGAGTTGACATGACAAGGAATATTTTCCGCACCCGGCCTACTGCACAGCCCAGGGAGTAAGCTGTTTCATCGCCCAGAACAAGAAGGTTCATATCTTTAGCCAGCCACTGGGAAGCGATGAGGCAGACAAAAAAATAGGGAGCAACAGCAGCCACATGGGACCAATCCGCCAGGTGAAAGCTTCCCAGAAGCCAGAAGACTGCCTGTTCATAAGATTCTGATTTGAAAAAGATGAGGAAAGAAGTGAGCGCAGAAGCGAGTGCGCCAGATGCAATACCTGTCAGAAGAAGGGTTTCCACTTTAAAAACTCCCTTTTTCTGGGAGAGGAGATAGACGAGAGTGACAATCATAAATCCAGAGATGAAAGCAAAGATGCTCTGCATCGATATACCCAGGACTGTAAGCTGAAGACCTAGAATTATGGACAGAACAGCGCCGAGCGAAGCGCCCGAAGAAACACCGACCACAAATGGCCCGGCCATTGGATTCTGGAAATAGCCCTGAAGGATTGCCCCTGATAGCGAAAGCGAGGCGCCGACCAGAAAAGCAAGCAGGGCTCGGGGCAGTCTGATGTCGGCTATGATGCTGGCTGCGGCTGAGCTGTGCTTTCTGAAAATGCTGGCCAGGTCAGCGATATCAGTTGGTACCGGTCCTATAAGAAGATAAAGGAAAAAACCTGAAAGAGTCAGCAGGGAGAGAAAACCAAGCAGGGTGCTCTTTTTTACTTTTGTCTTCATCGTGCTTTTATCTTTTTGAGCTGAAACATTCAGGATGAATTATTTCTGCCATCTGCTGGAGTGCGTCGATCAGCCGAGGTCCGGGGCGGGTAGCGATGTTCTGGTCGACAAAAAAGATGCGCCCTTCTTTAACCGCCTTTACTTCTCGGATGCCTGGCAGGGAGCTGAGCCACTCTTTTGCTTGGCTGAATTGCTTTTCGGACCTAGCGAGAATGATTATAATCTCCGGAGATTCATCGATTAACTTTTCCCGGTTGAGATTGAGCCATTTTCTAGGGATAGTGCGGGCAATGTTCTCTCCTCCAGCCCTGGTTATTAGGTTGTTGAGGAAGCTTTCCCGACCGCATGTCCAGAGTCCTGTCGCGTGCAGGGAAAGGAATACCTTTGGTCGCTGCTCAATTTTTCTCAGCGCTCGCTGGATGAAGACGTATTTTTTTTTCATTGATTCAGTTATTTTTCGAGCCTCCTCGCAGCGGTGAGTGATGTCCCCTACTTTTTCGATGAGAGAGAAAACAGCTTCTATATTTTGCTCCATGTCCAGAGCAATAACAGGAACCTCCAGGCTTTTCAGTCGCTCGAGAAGCTCGATCGGGTTACCTCTGAAACCGATTACAAGGTCAGGCTCGAGAGACTTAATCTTTTCCAGGTTGGGGTCGACCAGCCCGCCTATTCTTTCCTTGGTTAAAGCCTGAGAAGGATAATCGCAGTATGTTGTCACACCGACAATACTCTGCTCAAGGCCAAGGGCGAAGAGGATTTCCGTGATGTTGGGGGCAAGAGATACTATTCTCCGCGGCGGGGCAGAAAGAGAAAGGAGAGTGCCCAGGCTGTCTTTTATTTTTTTCTCCTGAGCTTTAAGAGTGAAAAAGGCCGCAAGCACAAAAAAAAGAGCAAAATAGGAGGCTGCCTTTTTTTTGTTCATCTTGTCTCCGTCCTCGCGCGGCCGGATGGAATGAGAGAGATCTCTGGCAGGCCGGAATAGATGTTCTCCCTGACCTCAACTTCAGCCTCGTAAACTTCTCTGATGTTCTCCCTGGTGATGAGCCTGGAAGGCGGTCCTTGTGAATGAACTCTTCCATCCTTGAGAAAAATAATTTTTTCCGAATATGGAATGGCCAGGTTTATGTTGTGCTCGGTGGAGAGGATGGTTTTTCCCTTCTCTTCCTGGAGTTTCTTCAGAATGCGGTAGATTTCAATCTGGTAGCTTATGTCCAGATGGGAGCTGGGTTCATCGAGGAAAAAAAGTGGGGTGTTCTGGGCAAGGGCTCTGGCGATAAAAACTCTCTGCCGCTCTCCTCCTGAAAGGTGGGCGATTTTTTTCTCCCTGAGAGCGGAAATCCTGGTCAACTCCATGACTTCCTCTATAACTTCCATGTCCTGGAGAGAGCTATTCCTCAGCCGTTGCTGATGGATGTACCTCCCCATGGAGACAATCTCCATCACGCTGAACTCGAAAGTAGAGGTTGATATCTGGGGGACGTAGGCAATTTTTTTCGCCATCTGACGGCGGTTCATGGAAAAGATGCTTTCCCCCTCGATTCTAACGTCGCCCGAAGTGTGGCGGAGAAGATTCTGGAGTGCTTTTATCAGAGTGCTTTTTCCCGAACCGTTCTTCCCCAGGATGGAAACGAATTCACCCTTTCCCAGGGAAAAAGATACTCCCTGGATTACATTCCCGTTGCCGTAGCCTGAGGAAAGGTTTTTCACTTCGAGAATGCACATCCTGACTTCTTACTGGAAAAACTTTCTCTTTTCACATCTTGAATGAAAAACCAAATGGCTCACTTTGTCAAGTGAACGGTTGTCAGGATAGCTGTTTGAGTAACACGAATTTTAAAATCGTATTACTGAAAAACTAGTCCTGTTCTTGACTTGCCTACCTTGACTTTTAGGGGGAAGGTCTCTAAGATTTAGGATTGAATTCTGTTCGCTCCTCGAGAGAGCATGAGGGAAGAAATAGAAGATGAAGAAGGACTATAATTTCGACAGCATAGAGAGAAAGTGGCAGGAAATATGGGAAAAAGAGCACGTCTTCAAGGCGAGCGAAGATCCCAGTAGACCCAAGTACTATTGTCTTGAGATGTATCCTTATCCTTCGGGTTATATCCACATGGGGCATGTGCGCAACTACTCTATCGGTGATGTTATTTCCCGCTATAAAATCATGAGAGGTTATAACGTGATTCATCCCATTGGATGGGACGCCCTCGGAATGCCGGCCGAGAATGCGGCCATCCAGCACGGAATCCACCCCCAGAAGTGGACATTGGATAATATTACCCACATGAGAACCCAGCTAAAAAGAATGGGCTTCAGCTATGATTGGTCAAGGGAAGTGAATACCTGTCTCTCGGAATATTACCGCTGGAACCAGTGGATTTTTCTCAAGATGCTTGAGCGAGGGCTCGCTTACAGAAAAAAGAGCTGGGTGAACTGGTGTCCTGAGTGCAAAACAGTTCTTGCCAACGAGCAGGTGATTGGAGAACGCTGCTGGCGTTGCGATTCAGTGGTGGGGCAGAAAGAGATGGAACAGTGGTTTCTGAAGATAACAGACTATGCTGAAGAGCTTCTTTCAGGCCACGAACTTCTTGAGAAGTGGCCGGAACATGTTCTCCTCATGCAGAGGAACTGGATCGGAAAGAGTGAGGGAGCTCATATCACTTTTCCTCTTGTCGGCTTTTCTGAGGGAATTGAGGTCTTCACCACAAGGATTGACACTATCTATGGGGCTACATTTGTTGTCCTCTCGCCCGAACACCCGCTCTCTAGAAAGCTAGTTGCAGGTTCTCCACGTCGGAAAGAGTTTGAAGAATGGATTGACCGCACCATAGCTGATATTCGTCTCAAGCGGGGTGAAGAGTTGGAAAAGGAAGGGATTGACACAGGGAGAAAAGCTATCAATCCCTTCAGCGGAGAGAAAATTCCGGTCTGGATTGCAAATTACGTGCTCATGGAATATGGTACAGGAGCTATTATGGCTGTTCCTGCTCATGACCAGAGGGATTATGAGTTTGCCCTCAAGTATCGAATTCCGATAAAAGAGGTGATTGTTACTAAAAGCGGCTCTTCACCTGAAGGGGAGGCTTTTGAGGACTACGGCGTGGTGGTAAATTCAGGACCTTTTTCCGGAAAGTCTTCTGAGGTTGCCATGGAAGAAATGGCTAACTATGCTGCTGCTCAAGGATTTGGCCGCAAGAGCACTGTTTACCGCCTCCGCGACTGGGGAATTTCCCGCCAGAGATACTGGGGAACTCCCATCCCTGTCATCTACTGCGAGAAATGCGGTGTTGTCGGTGTGCCCTACAAAGAGCTGCCGGTTGAGATTCCCCATGAAGTAAGGCTTTCGGGCGAGGAAGGCTCGCCTCTAGGGAAAGTGGAGAATTTTGTCTGCACCTCTTGCCCGCACTGCGGCGGTAATGCGCGCCGCGAGACAGACACTATGGATACCTTCTTCGACTCCTCGTGGTACTTTTTCAGGTATACCTCTCCCCATGAAGAAAGTCTTCCCTTTAACCCTCAGGCTGCTGAGTACTGGCTTCCTGTTGACCTCTACATCGGTGGAGTTGAGCACGCCATTCTCCATCTAATATATGCACGCTTTTTTACCAAGGTTTTAAGGGATTTGGGGCTGGCCAGGATAGATGAGCCTTTTCCCCGGCTTTTAACCCAGGGAATGGTCATCAAGGATGGAGCTGCCATGTCAAAGTCAAAGGGAAATGTTGTTTATCCTGATGACATGGTCAAAAAATACGGAGCTGATACTCTCCGGCTCTTTATCCTTTTTGCTTCTCCTCCTGAGAAGGAATTCAACTGGATTGAGGAAGGAATCGAGGGCTGCTACCGGTTTTTAAACCGCGTCTGGGCTATTGTTCAGGATAATCTAGATTTATTCGAACTGAATTCCACCCGTGAAATAAAGCTAGGTGAACCGGGCGAAGAAGCTGAGGCACTGGAGAGGAAGATGCATCAGACAATAAAAAAGGCGAGTGAAGATATTGAGCTCAGATACCATCTGAATACAGCCGTTAGTTCTATCATGGAATTTTACAATCAGATTAAGAAGTCGTGTGAGACTCTAAAGGAGAGTGAGGGAGGGCGACAGACGTTGAGAGAAGCGCTGGAGATGCTCATTATCCTCCTTTCACCTTTTGCACCGCACATGTGTGAAGAGCTGTGGAAGAGGACAGGGCATAAAGAACTCCTGGTTCATACTCCCTGGCCAGAGTACGACTCTGAGCTCGCCGTTGAGGAAAATGTTACCATCGTTATTCAGGTCAACGGTAAGCTGAGGGCCAGGTTTGAAGCAGCCAGGGATACCTCTGAGGAAGAGCTGAAGAAGAGTGCCCTTTCCCATGAGCGGGTAAAGTCAGTTATCGGACAGAAAGAGGTGAAGAAGGTTATCTGCGTTCGAAACAAGCTGGTAAACATTGTTGTCTAAGACAAACATAATAAACGTAAGAAATTAATAATATTAATGAGAAAGTGTGTTTTTCTTCTGCTGTTGAGCTTGCTGCTCTTCGACTGCGGCTATCATCTGCGCGGCACAGGAAGTTTTCTTCCCCCTCATATAAGGAGAATCAGTATCCCCACCTTTAAAAACCTTACTACCCGCTTTGAGCTTGATGTGAAACTCACCCGCAGCATCATCGACGAGCTTGTGGCCAGGGGGAAAGTGGAGGTGGTAAGCGACAGCGGGAAGGCAGATGCTGTGCTCGAGGGAGAGATTGTGTCCTTTGTTGTCAATCCCATTGCTTTTTCAGAGAAAGATAGTGCTGATAGATACAACATCATCATTACAGCCAGACTGACTCTGAAAGACCTTGTGGAGGATAAGGTTATATATTCCAACCCTGCCTTCATCTATCAAGAAGAATACCGGGTGCCAGAAGGAGTTGATTTTGAGACGGTAGAAACAGAAGCACTTGAAAAAGTTGCTCCTAGATTCGCCAGGAGCGTGGTTATTACTCTTCTGGAGGGGTTTTAAGCACAAGTGATGGAGATAAATACCTTAAGAGAGGAAAGCCTTCTTCCCGGATATTTTTTCTATGGAGAAGAGACCTATCCGGCAATTCAGTTCATTAAGCAGCTCAAAGAAAGGCTGATTACCAAAGATGCCGAGGAGTACGGGGTGGAGAAGTTCTGGCTCGAAGAGAGTTCCTGGGCTGAAATCATTGACCTGGCACGCACTCTTCCCATTTTTTTCATGCCCAAGCAGATAATTCATGTCGAAGTTTCTGGAGAGGTGGAATTCACTCTTTCTGCTGGAGAGGAAAGAATTCTCAGGGAGTATTTTGATTCGCCCTCTTCGAAAAGTGTTATCGTCGTTATCTGCCCTCGGAAACTAAGGAAGGGCAACTCTCTTCTCAAGTTTTTCTCTTCACTTCCTCGAAATGTCGTCCAGGTAAAGGAGTTGAAAAGATTGAGAAACAAGGCTCTTTATGCCTGGATGGAGAAGATGTTTGCTGAGAGAGGAAAAAGGGTTGAGAAGGAAGCACTCCAGAGGCTTGAAGAGATAAGCGGTGACAATCTTTCTCGTCTCGAAAGAGAGATTGAGAAACTGAGTGTCTTTGTCGGTGAAAAAAAATTCGTCGAGCTGGATGACGTAAATCAGCTCTCTGGCTGGGGAAAAATATGCATGGATTATGAACTTTTCAATTCACTTGAGGAAGGAGATTTTAGGAAAAGCCTTTCTGTCCTTAACAGTCTTTTTCGAGAGGGAAATAAGCCTGAATACATATTCGGAATAATGGCCAGGTTTTTCCGCGATATTCTTGTGGCCAAACTTTGGCTGAAGGAGAAAAAGGGGGACAGGAAGGAGATTTTTAGAAAGCTGAGACCTCAGATCCAGGAAACATTCGGGAGTTTCTACCGCACAAAATTCAGCGATTTTTTCCGCCTCGTTGAAAGTCTTCCCCTCAGTGTCCTCGAGCATTTTCTCTCTGAGCTGGAGAGAATAGATGTCAGCCTGAAGAGCTCGGATGCTTCAGCCAGGATTTTACTGGAAAGGTTTTTATTTGGCTATTGCAGGTATCGAAAGGAAAGAAAATTATTTAGAGGTTGAGGTGTTGAATGCCTCCACCTCTCGAGTCAAACGTGACTTAAACCTGTCTCCTTTGTTGCGGTGGATGGTTCCTTTTTTCACTGTTTGGTCGATAAGAGAAATTGTTTCAGGTAGAAGATTCTTGGCCGCTTCTTTATCCTGATTTTTTATGGCCTCGCGAAGCTTCCTTATCTGTGAGCGCAGGATAGATTTGTTGCGGCGGTTTATGGCTCTGCGGCGCAGACTGTGACGCCACTGACGTTCGGCTGACTTGTGGTGGGCCATGTTTTCTTTCTCCTTCCAGGAAAGGTAAATGATAAGATATATAGCTGACAAAGTCAACGTTGTACTTGACTTGACAGGTAGAAGGAAAATGTGTATGCCTGAGGGAAAGAATGGAGAAAAAGGATAGCCCAATGGGCCAGGCTCTTTCACAAGAGCAGAACCGTCGCATCCTGATGTCAACAGGCGCGGTTGCTTTCCCCACCGTTCTCAGCCGCATTCTCGGCTATGTGAGGGACATGATTCAGGCCTTCTACATGGGAACGGGGAAAGGCATGGATGCCTTTGCCCTTGCCTATGTTATACCCAACCTGCTGAGAAGGCTCACAGGCGAAGGAGCGATGACCGCAGCTTTCGTGCCTGTCTTCACCCAGGTAAAAGAAGAAAGAACAGAAGAAGGGCTGTGGAAGTTTGCCCATACTTTCTTCTATCTCCTAACCTTTCTCATGGCAGTTGTCACTGTCTGTGGTGTGCTCCTTGCTCCTCTACTGGTGAAGCTTATTGCTTGGGGATTCGGCAGGGTTCCTGGGAAATGGGAGCTTACCATTGCCCTGACACGCATCATGTTTCCCTACATATTCCTGATAAGCCTGGCTGCCCTGGCCATGGCCATCCTTAACTCTTTCCATAAGTTTGCTGTGCCCGCTTTTACACCTGTTCTTTTTAACCTTGCCATTATCACTGCTGCTCTGATTTTTGCTGCCCGGGCAGATGAGCCTGCTTATGTTTTTGCCGTGGGGGTGGTCGTCGGCGGTTTTTTTCAGATTGTATTTCAGCTTCCTTTTCTCTGGAAAAGGGGGATGAGGTTTAAATTTACCTTTTCTCTCTCCGACCCAGCCATAAGGAAGGTGGGAATGCTGATGGTGCCAGGAATTTTCGGGGTGGGCATAACCCAGATAAACCTGGCCGTGAGCCGCTTCCTCGCCACCCTGCTCGAAAGCGGAAGCGTTTCCTCCCTCTATTTCGCCACTAGAGTGAGAGAGCTTACCCTGGGCATGTTTTCCATCGCTCTCTCCATTGCACTTCTGCCGACTTTTTCCGGGCTGGTTTCTAAGGGAGATATCAAGGGCATGAAAAGGACGCTCGTCTTTTCGCTTAGGCTTATTTTTTTTATAACTTTTCCCGCTATGGTCGGGCTCCTGGTGCTCAACCGACCAATCATCCAGGTTCTCTTCCAGCGGGGGCTTTTCGGGCTAGAATCAACTTCGATGACGGCCAACTGCCTCCTTTTTTTCTCCATCGGCCTTCCCTTCATCTCAGCGGTGAAGATACTTGCTCCTGCCTTCTACTCGCTCAAGGATACAAAAACTCCAGTCATCATCGCTTTCTTTGTCATGATTGTCTACCTCTCACTTTCTTTTATCCTTATGAGCCCCATGCGGGCAGGGGGTATTGCCCTTGCCCTCTCGATTGCTGAAATGTTTAATTTTCTCATCCTTTTCTTTTACCTGGAAAGGAAAGTGGGTAGAATAAGCAAAAGGGAGTTTGCTCTCTCTGGATTGAAGTCAGCTTTTTGTGCTGCTCTTATGGGAGGCAGTGTCTGGTTTTTTATCAATAGATTCGAGTTCGACAAACTGCCATTCATGACTCAGCTTAGCTTGCTCGTAGGAGCCATACTCCTCGGTCTGGCAGCTTACCTTCTTCTCAGCCTAGTTTTTAACACCAAGGAGCTGAGCAGTTTGAAAAGAATTTTTTCAAGGGAGAGGATTCTCCAATGATTGTAGTTCTCCAGAGAGTAAAGGAAGCTTCTGTCGAGGTAAACGGAGCGCTGGCAGGAAAAATAGGGCGGGGAATGTGTCTCCTGGTGGGCATTGAGAGAGGGGATGGAGAGGGTGATGTCCGCTATCTTGCTCGTAAAGTGGCTGAGATAAGAATTTTTCCCGATGCAGAAGGGAAGATGAACCTCTCCCTGGGCGATATTGAGGGTGAAATTCTTGCTGTCTCCCAGTTTACCCTTGCCGCTTCGACCAGGAAAGGAAGAAGGCCAGGTTTTGATCGAGCTGAAAAACCTGAGCGGGCAGAAGAGCTTTTCAACTTTTTTGTTCGGCTTCTCAGGGAGAGGGGAATAAAAGTCGAGACAGGGGTTTTTCAAGCCCTGATGGATGTCAGACTCATAAATGAAGGGCCTGTGACCTTCATTCTCCGTTCTCGAGAATCATAGAAAGGGGTGGGCTAGCTTCCTGTTCGGCTTCAAACAAAGCGGAGGCTGCTCGCTCTCTCAAGTGCTTCTACAGCTTTTTTCCTCACATACGGATTTTTGTCTTTTGTAAGCCTTACCAGAAGTTCTGAAGCTTTTTTGCCGCCTATTTCTCCCAGAGTGCTGGCTGCATGATGGCGTACTTCAGAGCTGCTATCCTCGAGCACGACTTCAATGTAAGGGAGAGAGGAACTATTTTTTTTCCTCGAGAGTATCCTGAGAACGGCGCTCTTTACATACCAGGGACCCTCAAGAAGTTTATGGTGAAGGGTGTGGAGTTTTACATCACGTCGCTTCGAGAGTGCTTCGACGATAAAATTCCGTATTTCTTCGCTCGAATCTTCCAGGTGCTCGAGCAGGACTTTTGGTACCCATGAAGCCTTTATTTTGACCAGCTCTTGGAGTGTTTTCAATCTCTGCTGCTTTTTAAAGGCTGCGATTTTTTCCTGAGAATTCTCCCTCATTTCTCCTAAACCAGCTCCAGGATGTGTCCCATTTTCTCCTTTTTGGTCTTGAGGTATTTCTCGTTGATCTTGTTGGGAGGTATTTCTATGGGTACTCTTTCCACTATCTCCAGTCCGTAACCGGTGAGACCGATAAACTTTCTCGGGTTGTTGGTAATAAGCCTCAGTTTGTTTATCCCCAGGGAAACGAGAATCTGGGCGCCTATGCCGT
This sequence comes from Candidatus Aminicenantales bacterium, assembly GCA_046760305.1. Lineage (GTDB taxonomy): Bacteria > Acidobacteriota > Aminicenantia > Aminicenantales > Aminicenantaceae > JBHIDX01. The sequence continues at coordinate 70,385 of JBHIDX010000002.1, read as the reverse complement.
AATTTCTCTGGTCAGGTTTGAAACCGAGCTTGCGGTTGGCTTCAACCGTATCCATCCCTCTATCTTGGATGGCATAAGCCTGGATTTTATTGCTCAGGCCGATGCCCCTTCCCTCCTGATTGAGCATATAGAGGATAACTCCTTTTCCCTCTTTTTCAATCATTTCCATCGCTCGGTGGAGCTGTTCACCGCAGTCGCAACGGAGGGAGCCGAAAGTCTCGCCAGTCAGGCATTGTGAATGAGCCCTGACCAGGGTAGGTACATCTTTTTTTAACTCTCCCTTCACCAGGGCGACGTGTGTCTCGCGGTGGATGATGTCCTCGAAGGAGATGATTTTAAAATGTCCATATTTTGTCGGCAGTTCTGCCTCCTCCACCTTTCGTACCAGCCTTTCATGCTTCATCCTGTATTTAATAAGTTCCTCGATGGTCAGAATTTTAATTCCCTTTTCTTCGCTGAATCTTTCGAGTTCAGGCATTCTGGCCATCGTTCCATCTTCATTCATTATCTCGCAGATGACCGCTGCTGGTGTCATGCCGGCGAGGCGGGTGAGGTCGATGGAGGCTTCTGTCTGACCTGCTCTCTGGAGCACACCTCCGTCTGCTGCTCTGAGGGGGAAGATGTGGCCTGGTCTGGCCAGGTCAGAAGGCTGAGTTCTGGGGTCGATTGCAGTGAGGATGGTTCTGGCACGGTCATGTGCGGAGATGCCAGTTGAAACACCTTTTTTGGCATCGATGGAGACGGTGAAGGCAGTGCCGAAACGGGCTGTGTTTTCCTGAACCATGAGCGGGAGCTGGAGTTCTTCGAGCCTTTTTTTTGTCAGAGGCAAGCATATGAGACCCCTTCCGTATTTGGACATAAAGTTGATGATTTCCGGGGTTGCTTTTTCTGCAGCAACCATGAGGTCTCCCTCATTTTCCCTGTCTTCATCATCAATGATGATAATCAACTTGCCTTGCCGGACGTCTTCAATCGCCTCTTCTACGGTGGTTATTGTCGATTTCTTTTTCATCGTTTTTTACCTTCCTTTTTGAGGCCGATTTCTACTTTTCCTTTGATATCCAATTATACACATATTTTCCGATGATGTCACATTCAATGTTGACCTCATCTCCAGCCCTGAGCTGAGAGAGGTTCGACTTTTCGAGAGTGATGGGGATGAGCTCTGTTTCCAGGAAAGAAGGACCCAGCGAGGCAACTGTCAGGCTCACTCCGTCTATGGCTACCGAGCCTTTGGGAATGAGGTAAGACCTGAGCCGGGAAGGGAAGGAGATGGTGAGTCTTTTTCCCGCTCCTGCGCGGATGATTTTAGTTATTTTCCCCTTGGAATCAACATGTCCGGTGAGGAGATGTCCGCTTGTCAGCGAGGAGAGGGTAAGCGGCAACTCGAGGTTCAACTTCTGACCTCTTTTCAACTTGCCCAGGGTGGTTCTTTCGAGTGTTTCCTCTGAGATGTTGAAAAAAAGCGTCTTTTTTTCTTTTTTAATCAGGCTGAGACAGGTTCCGTTTACAGCCACACTCTCTCCGATGTTAACCACTGGAAATCCAGGAGGAGCTTCAACAGCTATTTCCCTTCTGGCCCGTTTATAGCCTCTGAAGATTCCGGTGTGATGAATTATGCCCGTAAACATCAGAAATATCCTTCCATGATTATATCCTCCTCGAGGCGGAAGCATTTTATCTTTTTCAGCCCGTAGGCCTCTTTAAGCTGAGAAACGCTTTCTGCCTGAAAAAGAGAAGGCGCATCCTTTCCTCCGATAAACCGTGGGGAGATGAAGAGGAATATTTTATCAGCAAGCTTTTTTTCGATGAAGGAGGTAATAACCTCTCCTCCACCCTCAACCAGAAGGCTTGTTATCTCTCTTTCTCCGAGAAAGGCTAGCACTTTTTTCAGCTCCACTCTGCCGCATGATGAGGCGAGTGAGATAATCTCCACTCCTTTTTGGCGGAGAGAATTTGCTTTTTGCTTTGATGCTTTTTCAGTAGTAAAGACTATTATCTTTCCTTTCTTGAGCGTGGAGATTATTCGAGCCTCAAGGGGAAAGCGGAGGCAACTGTCCAGGATGAGGCGAAGAATCTTTTTTCCCTTCCAGTTACGATGCCTGACCGTGAGCCTGGGGTCATCCTTGAGCAGAGTGTTTGAGCCGACCAGGAGCGCGTCGTGTTCACCCCTGAGGAGGTGACTGTACTCCCTGCTTTTATCTGAGGATATCCACCGTGAGTCAAATTTCCTGGTGGCCATTTTCCCGTCAAGGCTGACAGCAGCCTTGAGAGTTACGAAGGGTACCTTTTTTTTCATATATTTGATGTAGGCTTCATTGAGGCTGCTGTTTTTATCTTCGAGAAGTCCGTTAGAGACGTTTATTCCTGCCTCTTTTATTTTTCTTATGCCCTTTTTGTAAACGAGGGGATTGGGGTCGAGAGCGGAGACGACGACTTTTTTTATGCCTGACCGGGTGATACCATCCACACAGGGAGGTGTTCTTCCCCAGTGAACGCAGGGCTCAAGGGTTACATAGAGAGTGCTGCCTTTAGCCTGGTTTCCTGCCCTCTTCAGAGCCATTGCTTCTGCATGAGGGTGGCCAGGGCCTTCGTGGTAGCCATAGCCAAGGATGAGGTTATTTTTTACGATTACCGCTCCCACAAGAGGATTGGGACTGGCTCGGCCGCGTGCTTTCTCGGCCAGGGCATAGGCCATTTTCATGTAGGAAATATCTTTGAGAATACTCATGAGAGCAACGCTTTGGTAAACTCCAGGGGAGAGAAAAAAACCATGTCCTTCTCGCTTTCGCCCGTCCCCAAGAGTTTTATGGGAAGGCCAAGCTCGTCGACGATACTTACGGCGCTTCCGCCCCGGGCAGTTCCGTCGAGTTTGGTGAGAAAAATGCCTGTAATGCCTGAGAATTTGAGAAATTCTCTGGCCTGGATAATCGCTGTCTGGCCTGTGCTGGCATCCAGAACAAGAAGAATCTCCTGTGGAGCGCCTTCAATTTCCCGGCTGATAACCCTTTTTATTTTTTCAAGCTCGTTCATCAGGTTTTTATTGGTGTGAATCCTTCCCGCTGTGTCCACGAGGAGGAGGTCGAGTCCCCGTGCTTTGAAGCTCTGGAGGGCGTCATAAACAACCGAGGCTGGATCAGCTCCATACTGGCCTCTTATGACCGGAATTTTAAGCTTCTTTCCCCAGATGGCGAGCTGCTCCTGAGCTGCAGCCCTGAAAGTGTCGGCTGCGACGAGGAGAATTTTTTGGCCTCTTTTTTTGAAGTAATAGGCGAGTTTGGCCAAGGAAGTAGTCTTTCCCCCGCCGTTTACTCCGACCATCATCACCACTGACTGACCGCTGCCGAGGCAAAATTCAGCCGGATGGAGGCTGAGGAGGTGATATATTTCTTCTTCGAGCAGCTTCTCTATGAGGCCGAAAGTGTCGGTTTTGGTGCTCCTCTCTCTTATAGCCTGGACGATTTTCTCGGTGGAGTTAAGACTTATATCGGACAGGATCATGGTTTCCTCAAGCTCTTCCAGGATTTCTTCTCTTTGTTTTCCGCTGCGGAAAAGTTCCTTAAATTTTTCCCTGAAGGTTTTTCTTGTCTTGGAGAGGTTTTTTCGGAGACCTTGGGCCATAGCTAAACTATTATATTTTTCAAACCCTTTAAAAGTCAATTTACCTGTTGAGAGATGAATCCGGGAAGGGGGAATCGCTCGCTTCGGGTTTTTAACGCCGTTGCCTCCCCGTTTGGCTCTGGCCTGCGGAGCGAGGACGGAGACCCAACCGCTCCAGGCATTTTGGGGGGAGGGGCTTTTTCAGAATTGAAGCCATTCATCATCGCGGATTTTGAGATGCTTCATCAGGTTGTCGATTGTTGATGATTATGGTAAAGTTTAACTCCCCATGGAAAAACCTGTGTGGATTCTCAGACCAAGATCATCCCTGGCCGAGGAGATGTCTTTGGAACTCGGACTTCCTGTTGAGATAAGCCAGATTATGATCAACCGGGGGGTGAACGACCCGGCCAGAGCACATCAATTCCTCTACGGCAAACTGGCTGACACCCCTGACCCATGGCTGATGAAGGATATGGACAAAGCTGTGGCCAGAATAAATAAGGCATTGGCAGAAGGAGAGAATATCGTCCTCTTCGGAGATTATGACGTGGATGGCATCTTATCGGTAGTCATGCTCTACAGATTCCTGGAAACCAGGGGTGGAAAAGTAAGTTATTATATTCCTCACAGGCTGGAAGAAGGCTATGGTCTCAAGGAGAAATATCTTGATGTGGTTCTCAAGAGAGGAGCGAGCCTTGTTATAAGCGCTGATTGCGGGGTGAAGGCGACCGGTTTTGTCCGCAGAGCGAAAGAAAATGGAGTGGAGACTATAATCACTGATCACCATCTTCCCGGCGAAGAAATTCCTGAGGCACTGGCAATACTCAACCCTGTGCTGACTGACTCAGGTTACCCTGACCGAAGACTTGCCGGTGTGGGAGTTGTTTTCAAGCTTATTCAAGCTCTTCTATCCGAGAAGGAGGGCCAGGAATCCTTACGCCACTATCTAAAGCTTGTCTCCATCGGGACTGTGGCTGATGTGGCTGAGCTAAGGGGAGAGAACAGGATACTCGTCAAATACGGACTTGAAGCTCTGGAAGATGTTTCAAACATCGGTCTCAGAAGTCTGCTCGCTAACTGCGGCTTGAGAGGAAAAAGAGTTTCTGTAGGGGATATCGGATACCGGATTGGGCCACGCCTTAACGCTGCTGGCCGGATGGGTAAGGCTGACCTGGCTGTTCAGCTTTTCTTCTCCAGCTCCACACCAGCCACCCTCGAGATTGTCAACCACCTCGAGTACCTGAACTCCAAAAGACAGCAGGTTGAGGAGAAGGTTTACCGTGAAGCACTGACCATGATTAAAGAGAAAGCTCTTGACAGCCGCTACAGATTCCTCATTCTCGGCTGCGAGGACTGGCACAGAGGAGTAATCGGTATTGTCTCCTCCAAGCTCAAAGACAGTTTTCACCGTCCGGTGATCCTCTTTTCCTATGAACAAGATGAAGCCTATGGCAGCGGGAGGAGTATCAGTGAGTTCTCCCTCATTCGTTTCCTTGATGAATGCCGCGATTTTTTCATCAATTACGGAGGACACAACTTAGCTGCTGGTTGTGTTATTTTGCGCGAGAAAATAAAACCCTTTAAAGAAGCAGTAAACAAGCTTGCTGGAGATAGAATCTCGGCCGAGCATCTCCGCCGCAAAATTTATCTCGATGTCAGGCTTGATTTTGAGAGGTTAAAAAATTCTTTTCTCGATTACTACTCTCTTCTATCTCCCTTCGGAGTCGGAAATTCCAGGCCTGTTTTTATGACACATGGAGTGGAGGTGGTGAGCGAGCCGCGTCTCATTCAGAATAAACACCTGAAATTTTATGCCAGGCAGAAAAACAGGACTTTTGAAGTCCTGGGCTGGGACAGGCCTGAGCTCATGTCCCAGATTGAGAAAGGGGGAATAATTGACCTGGCTTACACGCTCCACTTTTCAGACTACCTCGGAGAGAAGAAAACAGCTCTTTCTCTTGAGGACATAAGGGTATGAGAAGGAAGAAAAGCCTCAATCCAGCCAAGAGAGTCAGGGCAGGAGTGGTTGTCGTACTCTCTCTCTTCATGGTGTTGATTATCATCCATTTTATTTTCCGCTCCCTAAAAAAGTCTGAAGTAAAAACCATAGTTGAAGAATTGCCGGAACAGAAAGTTGAGAGAGTCGAGGACCTATTTCACCTGGAGTTAGAGGGAGAGAGGGGAAATTTCTCCCTCAAGGCAAAAAAACATTACCTCGGCCAAGACGGCAGATATCATCTTGAGGGCGGAGTTGAGGTTATCGACTACGGAAAAGTGGAGAGTGAAAATGTCTTTTTCAAGGCAGAGAAAGTGGTCTATGACAAAGACATGCTCCATTTCTCCATGGAGGGGAAATCAGAGGTAAGATACAGAGGTTTTAAAATGTCCTCCTCCGGCTTTGAGTACCACCGGCCGAGGGAGCTGTTCACTTCCAGGCATGGAGTGGTTTTTGAGTCGCAAAAACTGAAGGGAAAAGCTTCGATAATGTCCTATTCTTTGAGAACCGAATTACTGCGCTTGAGTCGTAATATTCGCCTTGAACTTCCCCCATCACAAGGCGCCTCCCCCCTGGTTGTTAGAGCGGAGAGGCTGGATTACAGCAGGAGACAGAAAGCAGGAGAAGCCTGGGGAAAAGTTATTCTCAAGCAGAGGGAAAACAGTGCTCGTGCTTCGAGGATGAAATTTTTTCTTTCCCCAGATGAGGAAGATGTGGAAAGAATTATTTTTCAAGGGAAAGTCAGCGCCTCTCTTGAGGCCAGAAGAGGAGAGGCCCGGAGAAGCGAGATATTTTATCAGGCCCTGGGAAAAAAAGAGGTTGAAGCTGACGAGTTGCTGCTTTCTTTTGAGGAAGGTATCTCAGGCATCTCTCTTGCGGACGCCTCTGGAAATTGTAGATTCAGGGCTTATGATGAGTTCGGTAATTTTTATGAAGTAAAAGGAGGAAAATTTTCTTTTATTTTTTCAGCTGGAGGAGAAGTTGAGAAGTTCACCGCCACCGAAGAGGTGAAGGCTGTCGTTCATGAGGAGGGAAAGAGTAGATTTTTAGAAGGGTATGAGGTTGAGCTCGAAAGAGAGGAAGGAACGATTACTCTCAAAGGAAGCAATTCACATGAGGCACGTTTTGTTTCTGAGCAGAGCGAGATGACTGCCGAGAGGATAATCCTTTCTCTCGGGAGTGAAGATCTTGAGGCGAGCGGAGGAGTGAGGCTTAATTTCCAGAAACTGGCTGAAGAGGAAAAGCCCGGCTATTTCTCGGCTGAAACTCCCCTCTTTGTCTTCTGTGGAAGGATGAGATTTCAGAGCAGCGAGAGACGTTTTCTTTTTGAGAAAGGAGTCAGACTCTGGCAGGAATCCTGGATCCTGGTTGGAGATGAGCTCAGCCTTGATGAGAGAAGTGGAGAGATGATATGTCAGGGTAGAGTTAGGGCAGTATTTATGCGCAAGCTCGCAGGTGGGAAGGGAGAGGAGAAGATAGAGGTTACTTCCGGACAGATGAAGTATGAACCCCAGTCAAGGAGTGTTTCATTCGAAGGCAAAACATCGTTAAAAGCAGGGGTGGTTGAGATTGTGGCACACTCTCTTACCGCTTTTCTCGGCCAGGGGGAAGGAGGAATAGAGTCCTTTTCAGCCAAAAAAGAGGTTTCTCTGAAATGGAAGAGAATGGAAGGAAAGGCAGAACAAGTCAGCTTTGACCCTGAAAGGGAGGCTTTTATATTCAGCGGAAATCCAGTTTTTGAAGAGAAGGGCAGAGCGGCTACCAGAGGGGGTAAATTGACTTTTTACCCTGGCGATGGTAGAATCGTCGTTGAAGATAGACAACGGGAAAGGACGGTCACAGTCATAAAATCGTGAAAAATGGATTTCTATCTAGAAGCAGTAGAAGTGGAGAAAAGTTTCGGCAGGAAGAAAGTAGTAGATAGAATATCACTAAGAGTGAAGAAAGGGGAGGTGGTCGGTCTCCTCGGTCCTAACGGAGCGGGAAAGACAACCACATTTTCTCTCATAGTCGGCTTGCTTCAGGCTGAGAGGGGGAGTATTTTCCTCAACGGCGAGGATATCTCTGATCTTTCCATGTACATCAGGGCAAGGAAAGGACTCACTCTACTTCCCCAGGAATCTTCTGTTTTCAGGGGGTTGACAGTAGAGGAGAATCTTCTTGCTGCAGCTGAAGCATTACGCAACAGAAATTTAAAAGGCGATGTCCATCTTCAAGAAGCTCTGAGAGAGCTGGGGCTTGAGAAACTGGCCAGTGTAAAAGCTTATTCTCTTTCTGGAGGTGAGAGGAGGAGGCTGGAGATTGCGCGGGCTTTAATTACAAACCCTGACTTCTTTCTTCTGGATGAGCCTTTTACGGGCATTGATCCCATAGCTATCCTGGATATCCAGGAGATTATCCTCTCTCTCAAAAAGAAGGGGATAGGAGTCCTGCTCACCGACCACAGGGTACGGGAAACGCTGAAGATAGTGGATAGAGCTTACATCATCAGTGGGGGCAGGATTTTTCAGGAGGGAAGGCCAGAAGATCTGGCTGCATCTGAAGCAGTGAGAAAGAGTTATTTAGGAGAAAATTTCAATTTCCTTTAAAAAGGTTCTCATGCAGGGATTATCATGGTTCTCAAACAGAGGTTAGATCAGAGACAGGTTCAAAAACTGATCCTTGCCCCAGCACTCCAGCAGGCGATAAAACTTCTCCCTCTCACCAACCTGGAGCTGATAGAGATTATAGATAATGAGCTTTCTCAGAATCCAATGCTCGAGCTCGAAGAGGAGAGTGTTGATAAGGAATCAACCAAAGGAACTGAATCAGATTCTCCAGAGCCAAAAGAAGAAAGAGAGGAAGTAACTGATGATAGTAAAGAAGAGATTAAAGAAGAAGATGAGCTGGAGTTTGAATCATATTTCCAGGAATATTTTGATGATGGGTTTCCGCGTTACTTTTCCGAGAAAAAAGAGATTCCTTCCCTGGAAAACACTCTGTCACGAAGTCCTTCTCTCTGGGACCACCTGGACTGGCAGGCAAACCTAACCTTTTTTGATGAGAAAGAGCGCGAGATCGCTCACTTTATCATCGGAAATATCAATGAGGATGGCTATCTTACCCTGAGTGAAGAGGAGATAGCCAGCTCATTAAAAGTGCCTCGGGAAAGAGTGGCTGAGGTGAGAGAGAAAATAAAAAAGTTCGACCCTGTTGGTGTGGCAAGCCTTAACCTCAAAGAAGCCTTAATTGCTCAGATGGAACAATTGCAGCTTGAAGATACGATTGCTCGGGAGATTGTAAACAACCATCTCTCTCTTCTGGAGAAGTCTGATTATACTCAGCTGGCAAAGGTGCTCGGGATTCCTCTGGCCGAGCTTAAGTACCATATCGAGGCCATAAAAGGCCTCGATCCTGCGCCCGGAAGGAAGTATGCTCAGGAAAAGACGACCTATGTTGTCCCTGATATCATCGTCACCAAGGAAGGAGATGAGTACAAAATTACTCTCAACGATGAGGGACTCCCCCGCCTGAAGCTCAACAGTTATTATAAAAAGCTTCTTGCCAGAGCCTCCAAGGAAAACCCAGAAGCTTATCGTTTCCTCAGGGATAAAATGAAGAATGCCCTCTGGTTTCTCCGCAGCCTCGAGCAGAGAAATCATACAATCTATAGAGTAGCCAGGTATATTGTTGACAAGCAGAGGGATTTTTTCGAAAAAGGAATTGAATACCTGAAACCGCTCACACTTCAGGAGCTGGCCCAGCAGATAGGCGTTCATGAATCGACAGTGGGAAGAGTGGTGGCCAACAAGTATATTGTTACCTCCCGGGGGGTGTTTTCGCTTAAATACTTTTTTCACAAGTCTCTCCAGGGAGAGTATGGTGAAGAAATCTCTTCACTAAGAGTAAAGGATAAAATTAAGAAGCTCATCGAGAACGAGGATAAAGAACACCCATTGAGTGATACTGAAATAGGTGATATATTAGCTAAGGAGAATTTCAAGATTGCGAGGCGGACTGTGGCTAAGTACAGAAAACAGTTGAAAATTCCTCCCTCGCACATCAGAAAGAGGAAGTTCATGATGGAGGCCTCGGGATGAACGTAAACTACACTGCCCGCCAGATTAGTGTCACACCTGATATCAAGAAATACTGCCACAAGCGGTTAAAATCGCTGGAAAAATTCATAGGTCCTTTAACAGATGTGGATATCGTGCTCACAATGGAAAAATACAGAACCAAGGTGGAGATAAACCTTAAAACGAGAAAATTAACCCTCAATGTCGAGGAAGAGACGCATGATATGTACAATTCCCTTAACGCTGCCTTTGACAACCTGGAGAAAAGGGCAAAGAAGGGAAAAGAAAAATCAAGGGAGAAAAAGCGGAGAAAGGAAAATAGAGAAATGGAGTCCTACTCTTCTTCCCCGCCGGGATCGATGCCGGAGAGAATCATCTCCAGCGAAGACTATTCTCTCAAGCCGATGACAGTCGAAGAGGCAGTCCTTCAGCTCGAGTACGAGAGGAGAGAAGTCTTCCTTTTCAGGAAGTCTGATTCAGAGAAGTGGGCTGTGGTTTACAGAAGAAAGGATGGGAGAATCGGGTTGGTAGAGCCTGAATAATTTTATTTCTAGGAGAGGCAAGTGAAGATTCACAATTTACTGATGCAGGATATGGTTATCCTTGATTTGGAGCAGGAGAGCAGGGAAGGAGTGCTGCGCGAGATGGTGAATTACCTAAAAAAGAAGAACAGAATTACCAAGGATAAGGAGCTTTACGAGAAACTCGTTCAGAGAGAGAAGCTGGGCAGTACAGCTATCGGTGATGGGACTGCCATTCCCCACTGTAAGATGAAGGAAGTAAAGAACCCGATTGTCATGCTCGCCATTTCCCGCAAGGGAGTTGATTTCTTTTCCCTGGATGGAAAGCCAACTCACCTTTTCTTTCTGGTCGTTTCTTCCCCCGAAAATCCCAGCTTAAACCTTCAGATTCTGGCCGCTATTGCCCACCTCGTCCGCAAGTCAACCTCTCTTTTAAAGAGAGTACTCGAAGCAGGGAGCATGAGCGAGATTTTGGATATTATCCGCGAGGAAGAGGAGAAATGAAGGGGCAGGGAAACTCTTCCCCGAAAAAAGAAGAGGTAAGGATTTCCGGTGAGCTTCTTCAGATATTCGGGCTGGGGGTGTTGATTACAGGAGACAGCGGCATAGGGAAGAGCGAGTGTGCCCTGGAGCTGATATCAAGAAATCACCGCCTAATCTCTGATGACGTGGTTGAGGTCAAAAGGGATGCTGAAGGTCATCTGATTGGAACTGCTCCGCGTTTAAGCCGGAATTTTATGGAGATCAGGGGGCTGGGCATCATAAACATAAAAGAGGTATTCGGGCCAAAGGTTTTGCTTAAGCAGACGAAAATTAACCTCGCTATCGAACTGAAAAGATGGCGGAAGGGAAAAGAATACGACAGGATTGGGCTTAAATATCCTCATGATGTCGAGATTCTTGGCCAGAAGGTTCCCCGTTTTATAATTCCGGTGGCGCCTGGTCGTAACACTGCCACCCTGGTTGAAGTCGCCTGCCGGGTTTACATCCTCAGAGAAAAAGGTTACAAGGCTTCTACGGAGATAATAAAAAGGCTCAACCGGGCCCTTCAGGTTCAATGAAGAATAGAAGGGGGAGAGGTAGTTCAAACGATAAATTCATCATCATCACCGGTTTATCAGGTTCAGGGAAAACTGTCTTCAGCAATTTCCTCGAAGATTTAGGCTATTATTGTGTTGATAACCTGCCGGCAAAGCTTATCCCTACTTTTGTAGAACTCTGGATGAAGAGAGAGGTTGAGCTGGACAAGGTGGCCCTTGTGGTGGACATGAGGGAGGCAGGATTTCTGGCTGAGTTTCCCAGAGTCTGGGAGGAAATAAGAAAAAAAGTTAAGCCCAGGCTTATTTTTCTCGAAGCCTCCGATGAGGCACTCATCAAAAGGTTCAGTGAAAGCCGCAGGCCGCATCCCCTCTCAAAAAAGTCGGTTAGAGAAGGAATTCGCCTCGAAAGAGAGAGGTTGGAAATCATAAAAAAGATGGCCGATGAAGTAGTTGACACCAGTGAAAAAACTCTTCCTCAGCTCCGGGATATCATGCTCCGTGAATTTGTGAGCAAGAAACCGGGGGAGATGAAGATTTCGGTGGTGAGCTTTGGCTACAAATACGGAATACCGATTGATTCCGACCTCGTCTTTGACACCCGCTTCCTTCCCAACCCATTTTATGAGGAGTCGCTCAGGGATAAAACTGGCAGGAGTAAAGAGGTTAAGGATTATGTTTTTTCCACGCCCGAAGCAAAGAAATTCATGGAGAGGTTAAACCGCTTTGTCGAGTATCTGATTCCCCGGTTTATAAGGGAAGGAAAGAGCTATCTCACCATTTCATGCGGCTGCACAGGAGGCAAGCACAGGTCTGTGGTTATCGCCGAAAAATTGAAGGAGTATCTTAGGCATAAAAAATATAATTTAAGGGTTTATCACCGGGATATTTATAAGTAAGATATATAGTGGACTGGTTTTCGAAACAAGAGGAGGAGGCTGCTGGAAGAAAGAGGAAAGAACGAGAGGGATAAAACGAAATGATAGGCGGATTAATCGTCTCCCACGGTAAGCTGGCCGAGGAACTCCTCAATGCACTGACCATCATTCTCGGCGAAGCACCCAACATAGAAGCGATTTCAATCGGGTGGTATGATGATGTTGAGGATTCTAAAAAAAAGATTAACCAGAGTTTAAAGAGGCTCGACCAGAAAAACGGCGTCGTTATCTTCACTGACATGTTTGGTGGTACTCCTTCAAACCTCAGCTTCAGTTTCTTGAAGGACAACAGAGTTGAAATTATCACAGGTGTAAATCTTCCCATGCTTATCAAGTTTGTCTCCCTCCAGAGGAGTAATAACCTCAAGGAAGTTGCGCACAGAGTTGTTGAGCAGGGCAAGAAGAATATCCATCTTGCCAGCGAGCTTCTTTCTTCTAAGTAATAGGGTAAATTGAAATTGGATGCTCGAAAAAGAAATAAAAATAAATAATAAACTGGGACTTCATGCGAGAGCAGCAGTAAAGTTTGTAAATCTCGCCAACAGGTTCAGTTCCTCAGTAAAAATTCTCAAGGACACTAACGAGATCGATGGGAAGAGCATTCTCGGCATTCTCACCCTGGCTGCTGTTCAGGGAACGACCATCACCCTCAGGGTTTCAGGGAAAGATGAGGCTGAAGCTCTCAAGGCGTTGGTGGAGCTCATAAATGATAAATTTGAGGAAGGTGAGTAAGGACTGATGGAACATCTGCGGCTGAGAGGAATAGGTGTTTCGCCAGGAATAGCAATTGGTGAAGCCTATCTCACCCAGAAGGTGGCTTTTACAACGAGGAAAGAAACTGTTCCTGCCTCCAGGGTGGAAGAGGAAACAAAAAGACTTGAGAGAGCGTTTAAGGCAACCAAAAACCAGCTCGTGCACATAAGAGATGAAATAAAGAAAAAAATGGGCAAAGAGCATTCCTTTATCTTCGAAGCACATCTGATGATACTCGCTGACAACTCTCTTTATCAGAACCTAGTGGGTATCATAGAAAAGGAGAGAGTTAGAGCTGAGTGGGCTCTCTCCCAGATAAACAATAAGTATAAGAAAATCTTTGAATCCATGGAGGACGAATATTTCAGGCAGAGGATGTCGGATGTTTCTGATGTTCTTTCCAGAATTTACAGGAATCTTGAGATGAGAGCTCAGAAAATATTTTCTCCCTCTCAGCAGAGAATTATCGTTGCCCACGAACTCCTGCCCTCTGAGGCAGCTCTGAGATTGAGCCAGGGAAGTGTGCTGGCAGTGGCTATGGACATGGGCGGCCAGACATCTCATACAGCTATCCTTGCTCGCTCTCTCAACATCCCGGCAGTTGTTGGCCTGCGCCACATTACCCAGCAGGTAAAGACAGGAGACATTATCATCGTCGACGGAACTGATGGCGAGGTAATCATAAATCCTCCTCCGGCTATAAGGAAGGAATTCTATTCCAAGAAACAGAAATACGATGACTATCGAAAAGAGCTGAGAAAGACAGCCAGGCTGAATTCTGTCACCCTCGACAGAGTAAGATTCTTCCCCCTGGCCAATATCGAGCTTCCCGAGGAGGTGAATCTGGCTTTTTCACTCGGGGCCGAGGGAATTGGCTTGTTCCGCTCCGAGTTTCTCTACCTTCAGCAAGAGTCACTTCCGACCGAAAAGGAGCACCTGGCGGTTTATTCCCGCCTGGCAAAAGAGGCGCATCCTGCTCCTGTCTACATCAGAACGATCGACATCGGGGGAGAGAAAAGCCTGCCTCAGTTCGAGATTGAAAAAGAACCAAATCCAGCTCTGGGTTTGAGGGCCATCAGATTTTCCTTGAAAAACAGGGAACTTTTCAGACTTCAGCTCAGGGCTATTCTCAAAGCAAGCTACCTGAAGAATGTCAGAATTCTCATTCCCATGATAACAGAGGTAGAGGAGATAGAGGAGATCAAATTAATCTTTGAAGAAATAAAAGATGAGCTGCGCAAGGAAAAGGTCGAGTTTGACGAGAATATCCCGCTCGGCATTATGATTGAGGTGCCTGCTGCTGCAGCTATTACTGACATTCTTGTTAAAGAAGTTGATTATGTAAGCATCGGCACCAATGACCTTATTCAGTATTACCTGGCCGTTGACCGCTCCAACGAGTTTGTCTCTTACCTCTACAAACCGCTCCATCCCTCGGTGCTGAGGCTGATAAAGTTCATCATCGAGACCACCGAGAAAGCAGGAAAGGAAGTCGCAGTCTGCGGGGAGATGGCAGCCGATCCACTCTCGGCCCTTGTCCTTCTCGGGTTTGGCATGCGCCGTTTCAGCATGAACCCCATCTTTATTCCTAGGATAAAGCAGGTTCTGCGGGCAGTTGATTCTGGATTTGTGGAGGAGGTTGTTGAGCAGGCCATGGTGTTGAAGACAGCCCAGGAAATAGAGGAGTACCTCCTGGAGAAGGTTATGGTAAAGCATCCGCGTGCTTTCCTCCTCAGAGAAGCCAGGTGAGAGTTAGAGGGATTAGGCTCTTCCGAAATCGTCTTCAAGCCTGACAATATCGGATTCGTCAGAATCACCGAGCCATATTTCCATCACCCGCGCCTGGGTCTTTCCTAAGCAGCGAAGCCTGTGGGGAGATTTTGTGGGGATGAATATCTCCTCTCCTGGCTGCGGCTTCCAGACCTTATCTCCTAAAGTTACTTCCAGGCCTGAGTCGAGGACAACCCAGAATTCAGCCCGGTGGTTGTGGTACTGGAGAGAGAGAGCCTTTTCGGGGAGAACGGTGATTATCTTGATGCTCTTTGCTGCTTTATAAGGGAAAGAACGGAACTTCCCCCAGGGCCGCACTTCTTCTACAATTTTATCTCTGAAGTCGCGCTCAGTGTCAGCGTCTCTGGCCATCAATACGGGTTAAAAGGGAACGTCGTCTTCTTCTCCCTCTCCCTCAGTGCTGGCGGTATCCTCTTGGGGCGGAAACTGCTGCTCTGCAGATGAAGGCGAAACGATTTCTTCCTCTTCCGTCAGCTCACGCTTTCCGAGGAGGACGATGTTCTGGGCGTTGATTTCTGTGGTGAATCTTTTATTCCCGTCTCTGTCCTGCCAGGTTCTTGTTCTCAATTTTCCTTCAATGTAAATCTGCCTTCCCCGCACGAGGTATTTTTCGCAGAATTCAGCAAGCTTTCCCCAGGCAACAATTCTGTGCCATTCAGTATAGTCTTTTGTCTCGTTTGTAGTAGGGTTAAAAGAGCGCTCATTGGTAGCGATGTTAAACCGAGCCACCGCCCGTTCTGATTGAGGAAGGTATCGAACTTCAGGGTCACCGCCAAGATGACCAATTAAAATAACTTTATTCAGACTGTTAATATCTCTCATTTTCTCGATGATAACTCCTTAATTTTTTCCTGGGCGAGTTTTGTTTCTTCTGCGAGAGGGTATTTACTAATCAACAGCTTATAAGTGGCCAACGCTTCCTCCTTTTTCCCCAGGTTTGTGAGGCTTATTCCTTTCTTCAGGTAGGCCGAGGGGGTTTGGTCGCTCTCCGGGAACTTGAGGATAAGCTGATTGAACTCTTCTATTGCTTCTTGGTACTTTTCCTGGCTGAAATAACACTCGCCAATCCAGTACTGGGCATTGTCAGCGAGAGGGCTTTCCGGAAAGTGGTCTATGTAAATTTTAAACCCGTCTATGGCCAGTTCGAAATTTCCTTTCAGGTAATCAGCGTAAGCCATGTTGTAAACTTCCTGGGGAGAAAGGGCGAGTTGAGGTAACTCTGCTTTTTTCTGCGGAAGTTCTCTGCTTGGAAGTTTTTTTGCAGTTGTCTCCGGCCTTGGTTTCTCTTCTTGTGCAGGTTTTTCCGCCACTCCTGCCTGGAGGCGGGACGATTGCTTTAAGACGAGAAGTTCTTCTGTGATTTTTATGAGCTGGAGGCTCATTTCTTCCAGTTTTTCAAGAAGAACTCGATACTGGGTAGGGAGTGTTTTTAGTTCTTCCTTGAGACTTGCCTGTCTTGCCTGGGTGTTTTTTATCTGAGTGAGAACTTCTTCAAGCCGAGCTCTATTCGATTTTATCTCTTGGGTGTGAGCATTGAGATTTTCTTCTAGTTTTAGTATCTGCTGTTTGAGTACTTGGACATCTTTATAAATGAGCTCGTAGGTTTTTTTATCCTTATCTTTCTGGGCGAAGCATACTGTTGCCGTCAAGGCCAGAATGAGCGAGCCAGAAAGAAGCTTTTTCAGCATTTTCTATTTTCCTATAATCAGGAATTCTGCCCGCCTGTTTTTCTGCCACGAAACTTCATTGTGACCGGGATCAAGAGGCTGGCTCTTGCCGTAAGAGATAATGGTAATCCTCTCAGCAGAAATTCCGAGAGAAACAAGGTAGTCCCTAGTGCTGCTTGCTCTTCTTTCTCCCAGGGCTAGGTTGTACTCTTCTGTTCCTCTTTCATCGCAGTGGCCTTCTATGAGGATTTTAACTGTCGGATGTTCCCTGAGCCAGGCGGCGTTGGCTTCGAGGGTGGGTTTAGCATCCTCGCGGATGTAGTATTCATCATAATCAAAATGAATCCTTTTCAGTGGCGCTTCTCTGTTAATTTCTTCAAGGGATTTCATCCTGAAAATTTCTTCTTCTGTCAGTTTATATTCTTTAATCAGAGGTTCTTCTTTTACTCCTTCTTTCTTTTTTTCTTCTACGACCACCGTTTGTTTCTCTGGAGTCTCGGGCACCTCAACTTTCTCTATCGGGGGTTGCTCTTTTTCCTGGGGAGTGGGAGGGGTTGTCGGCTCAGGGAGAGGAGGAGGTAGTTGAACCTTTGCCTGCCTCCCAGTGCATGAGTTGAGGAAAGTAAAGATTATGACCAGGGTGAGGGAGATTATGATTGCCTTTTTCATTTCGCCTCCAAATTTTCTTTTAAATGTTACTTTTTAGATATGGGTGAAGAACTCCGTATTCTGTATCCTTTATCTTTATATAGTTAAACGTATTATATGTCAACAATGTGTCATGCAGAGAATAAATTAGCCTCAATTATTCATGCCCCGCACCTCGCTCCAGTCCCACCTAGCCCCTACGACAGCATCGAGTCGTGGATAATCGAGGCGAATCAGTGCGACCACTCAGGAAGCTTATTTTCACCCTGAGAAGTAAGACGTCTGAAGTTGGTTCCATCGTAATCGATGGAATAAAGCTGAATGGAACCAGAAAGGTTTGAGGAGAAAACGATGTGACGACCGTCAGGAGACCAGGAGGGTGATTCATTCCGAGCATTGCTTTCGGTGAGTTTTGTAATCTGTTTTGTCCGCAAGTCAATCACATAAAGGTCAAATATGTTATCTATTCGGGAGACATAGACAATCCTATCACCTGTAGGAGACCAGGCAGGAGCATCATGATAATTCCCACCAAAACTCACCCGGCGCAGGTTTGAGCCTTCTGCATCCATGATGTAGATTTGAGGTGTTCCTCCGCGGTTGGAAGTGAAGGCAATTTCCCGGCTCGTGGGAGACCAGGTGGGAGCAGTGTCGATGGCACTGTTAAAAGTGAGTCTTTTTATTCTTTTCCCGTTGCTGTTGGCTACATAAATCTCAGCATTGCCGTCCATAGTGGAACAGAAGGCAATTTTCTTTCCATCCGGGGAGAAAGAAGGAGCGAAATTAGTCCCTTTTGATGAGATGATAGATATCTTCTGAGCGTAAAGGTCAAGAAGATAGAGGATGGAGTTGTTCTCTCGGTAGGAAGTGAAGGCAATTTTTTTTCCGTCTGCTGACCAGGCCGGCATGTAATCCTGGTGCTTGCTGAAAGTGAGCCGGGTCTGGTTGTGGCCGTCATAGTCCATCATATAGAGCTCATCGTTTCCGTCGCGGTTGGATATAAACACTATCTTGGAGGTGAAAATGGGCTTTTCGCCGTAGATCTTCATCACTTCATTGGCCATCTTATGCCCGATTAAACGGAGGAGAGAGGCTTGTCCCTCAAAGCCTTTGCCGTGTATGTACCGTTCACTTTTTACGTCGTAGAGCTTGCCTTCGAAGGAAATATTGTCTTTACCTTTCTCCGAGACCTCACCCACAAAAAGGATTGAAGCCTGAATCGATTCCCAGTCCTTGAAAAGTATTTTCTTCGGGTTGAGAGGATTTATGTAAGAGTAGAAGCTATCAGGAATAATCTGGAAGACCCTGCTGTATCTGAGGTCATTCGAGATGACCTCTCTCAGAGTCTCAGCAGCTCTGGTCGCAGTTTTAGATTCGGAATGAGTGATGAAATTCGGGAGCGCTAGGGGAATGGTTGGCATTCCTTCCTTAATAGTAAGCACCACTTCCTGCTGGGCAAAAGCCGGAGCGGTTAATATCATCAGCGCAGCGAAGAAAGCGGGATAAAACTTTATCTTCATTTTGAGTGCTCGAATATAAGCCTGATGACAAGATATTCGTCTCCGTAATCCTCGGGAAGAGGCGGGAAGGGAGATGAGGAGCGGATAGCCCTGAGTGCGGAGAGGTCGAGTGATCTTATGCCGCTTGACCTGTCAATTCTTAAATCCATTACCTGACCATTTCTTGTTATCTTGAAATAAACAACTGCCTTAAAAGTGCCTGATATTCCTGGCTCGACCAGAGAAGTGAACCAGTTTGAGGAGACCCTGTCCATTATGGCCTGTAGGTAGTAAGTGTAGGGGAAGCGGGAAAAACCTATACGAGAGGTATAGTCCTCGTCAATCGAGGCTTCCTCCCCAAGCCCGCCTATCCTCAACCCGGTGCCTGTGGAGGCACTTGTTTTTGATGTCGACTCTCTTTGACCGCTCCTTCCGCTTCCTTTTTCCTCGAGCGTTCTTTCAGATTTGGAGATGGCTGCTTTTTTGTTTTCAGCCAGGCTGTCATCCTTTTTAGGCTTCTCCACCGGATGGCGGAGTGAAGAGGGAGTTTGGTCCTTGAGTTTCTGAGCTGTGGTAAGATCTTTAAGCGTTTCTCTTCCTGGGGGTAGGACGGCCTCTTCACCTCTTCTTCCACCCCTGGCGTGGGGGAAGCTTATGAGGTTGACATAGTGAATTGTTTTTTTCCGGGAGGGTTCGGGAAGGGAAGGCGAAACGAGAAGGAGCGTGAAGAGGACGAGATGGGCGAAGATAGAGATGAAAACTGCTGTCTGGAATGCCCTTTCTCCCTTTTTCCGAGTTTTCATCGCTTTATTTCTCTTTTTTCCTCAAGAGGCTCAGTTACCAGGCCGATAACTTCAACTCCTGCTTTTTTCGCTATATCGAGAACGCTCATCACAAAGCCATAAGGAAGGTCTTTGTCGGCCTCGATAAAGACGATTTTTTTCTCTCTGCCGGAAAAATAATCTTTTAATTTTCCCTCCAGAAGATGGATGTTAACGATGGAGTTTTCAACATGAATGTATCTGTCGCGTGATATGGTTAAAGTCAGGCCCTCTTCTGCTGGAGCTGATTCTGTCTCTGCCTGGGGAAGGTTGACCGAGACACCTGATTTCATCATCGGAGCGGTGACCATAAAGATGATGAGCAGGACGAGCATGACGTCAACAAAAGGAGTGACGTTTATTTCGGAGAGCGAAGTCCCCAATTCTCTTTTGAGTATAAAACGTGACCTAAGAGCCATAGATTCTTTCTGCGATGTTGAGAAATTCAAGAGAGAAATCCTCAATGACCGTTATTTGGTCCTTGATGCGGTGGAGAAAATGGTTGTAAGCGATGACCGCGGGCACAGCAGCGAAAAGGCCGGCAGCCGTGGCAATAAGGGCCTCAGCGATTCCCGGAGCAACGGTGACAAGGCCGGCAGACCTTTCAATTCCGATTCTGTGGAAGGAATCCATGATGCCCCAGACTGTGCCGAAAAGGCCGATAAACGGAGTTACGCTGCCCGTGGTTGCCAGAAAGCTCATCATGCTCTCCATGCGAGCGATTTCAGCGTTGGCGGCCTTTATAAGAGCCCTGTTCAGCCTCTCCAGCTTTCCTGGTGTTAGTCCGCTTTGAGGATTTGACCGGGTGAGGTAGATAAGCTCTTTAAAGCCTGACTGGAAGAGAGAGGAGAGGGGACTGGCTCTGTACTTCTTGGCCGCTTCGTTGACCTCGGCCAGGTTTTTGCTCCTCCTGAAAGAGGCGAGAAACTTGTTCGATTGTGAGGCTGCAGAGCGGAGAACTCTTCTCTTAAAGATGACGACCGCCCAGGAGAATACAGAAAAGAGAACAAGAACAAGGATGACAGCCTTAACCACATAACCTGCTTCGGCAATGAGTTTTAAGATATTCATTTCACTTAGAATACTTAGCATATAGCCCGGGCAAAGTCAATCAAAGGGAAAACCACGGGTTCAGATTGACAAAAGCACGATTCCGTAATAGATTTTAAATCTTATTTGATGAGAAAAATAATATCAAAAGAGAGGGTCTTTCAGCCAGCCCAGGTTCTGGCCATAAGCTTTTTAATCACTATTTTAATCGGAGCTCTGCTGCTTTTCCTCCCCTTGAGCACGAAGTCAGGGAAAATATCTCTGGTAGATGCTCTGTTTACCTCGACCTCGGCTGTGTGTGTCACCGGCCTTATTGTCCAGGATACTCCTGGCTACTTCACCACTGCCGGACAGATTATGATCATGATTCTTTTCCAGCTCGGTGGACTGGGTATTATGACTTTTTCTACTCTGGTTCTTTTCGCTGCGGGAAGGAAAATATCGATAAGAGAGAGAATAATGCTCCAGGAGGATTTTCACCACAGGGCCCCGTCTGATTTCAGGTCCCTGGTGGTAGGCATTTTTTTCTTCACCATGGTCATCGAGCTGGCAGGAACTCTTTTCCTCTTTTTCCGCTGGCTTAAAGATTTCGGGGTGCTGAAATCCTTCTACTTTTCACTTTTTCACGCTGTATCTGCTTTTTGCAATGCTGGGTTTTCTCTCTTCAGCGAGAGCTTTGTTTCCTTTCGGAGGGACCCTGTGGTAAACTCCGTGCTCATCATTCTCATTGTCCTGGGAGGGCTTGGTTTCCTGGTGCTTCAGGAAGGAAAGGAAGCGATAATCGCCCTTGTGAGGAGAAAAAAAGTTCATTTCAGTCTCCATACAAAGATTGTTCTTTCCATGACCCTGCTGCTCATTTTTGTTTCTTTTGTCCTCTTCTTTTCCATCGAGCACAGCCTGTCCTTAAGGGAAATGACACCCGGAGAAAAGGTGTCTTCCTCTTTTTTTCAGGTGATAACTCCACGCACTGCTGGGTTCAACACCATTAACCTTGCTGGATTGAGTCCAGCGGCAGTCTTTCTCCTCATCATTCTTATGTTTATCGGTGCCTCTCCCGGGTCAACAGGCGGAGGGGTGAAGACAAGCACCATGGCTGTCATCTTTGCTTTTCTGAAAAGCAGGATTACTGCCCGCGATTCGGTAAGCATCTTCTACAGAACTCTTCCCACTCAGCTTATCACCAAGGCCTTCACGGTCGTTTCTCTCGGCCTGAGCGTGATATTTGTTTCCTCTTTCCTCCTCCTCATGACCGAGGCCCAGGCAAGCATGCAGGAAGTGCTTTTTGAGGTCTTTTCCGCCTTCAGCACAGTTGGACTTTCACTCGGCCTTACACCTGAATTGAGTGCAGCGGGCAAGGTAGTGCTGGTGGTGACCATGTATGTGGGGAGAATCGGTCCGCTGACTCTGCTCTACGCTTTCAGCCGACGGCGTGCTTTTGGCAGGTATGAATATGTTGAAGAATCGGTCATGGTCGGTTAGAATTGAAGAGGAGTATTCCTTATGAAATTCGCAGTAATAGGACTCGGTAGTTTTGGTGCCTACGTGGCCCGGACTCTCTACGAGAAAGGACACGAGGTGCTCGCTGTTGATGTTGACAAGCACAAGATTGAGGAGATAAAAGACTTTGTCTCCCATGCGGTCCAGATGGATGGGGCGGATAAGGAGAACCTCAGGGCTCTCGGGATTCAGGACATGGACGTGGTTATCGTTTGCTCCGGGCCAGAAATGGAAGCAAGCATCCTCACTGTCCTCTTTCTTCATGAGATAGGAGCAAGGCGCATCATCGCCAAGGCCCTGACCGAAGACCACGGAAAGATTCTGGATGCTGTTGGAGCAACAGAGGTTATTTATCCTGAGAAAGACATGGCTATAAGGACCGCTCTGAAGTTGACCTCTCCCAATATTCTTGAATATCTTCCTCTCAGCTCAGGTTACAGCATCCAGGAAATTGCACCCCCTGAAAACTTCATCGGGAAATCGCTCATGGAACTCGACCTGAGAAACAAGTACGGCATTCAGGTTCTGGCTGTAAGAGAGCTCATCCCCGAGAAAACGACTTTCATTCCCAGGGCTGATTTTGTCATCAAGGACAGTGATATTCTGATTATTGTCGGTGAAGAAAAGCAGCTTGCCCGGATCAATTCCATAAAGGCCAGAAAGAAATAGAAGGAAGCAGACTCAGTCTTTGAGAATAGATTCCAGTAGGCGGCGGGCGACCTGTTTTGCATTCTTGCCGCTTGCCTTGGTCGGACCAACACAGGAAGGGCATCCTTCAACACAGGCACAGGCGGTTATAGTCTCCAGCCCTGTTTGGAGCAGCTTTTTCTCGAGCTCGAAGAGAGAAGGACTGAGACCAATACCGCCGGGGAAATTATCGTAGATAAAAATATTGGGTTCAAACCGCTCAGATGAAAAAATTGTTCTTTTTTCTTCCTCGGGAATCCTGAAAGGCAGATCCCGAGGAGGAACTGACTCCCCCGTAGCATTGTCACCGATTGAAACACCCACATCTCTTACATCGCACATCATGAACAGGGGGGAGATGTGGTGGAGGAGGTAGGCGATACCGAAAAGTCCGTTTATTTTTTCTTCCGAAGAGAAAGGAAGAAGCTGAATGAGGTAGGCGGGGATTGTCAGCCAGTAAGCTGTGGTGTGCATTTCATTCTGGGGGAGGTTCAGCTTTCCGTGCCCCACATTTTCCATGGTGTGGAATTTTATCTTCTTGAAGCCCACCACCTGGGTTGCGACCTCTACTTCCCCATGGGAAATGCTGAATTTTTGGAGCTTTTTCTGGTTAAAAACGTCAAGAATTTTAACCTTTGTATAATCTATGGCATCGGTGAAATAATCTGAATCTGTCCTTTTCACGAATGCTTTTCTCTGCTTGTAATCCAGGTTTTCGACAAAATACTGCTCACCTTCGCAGATGTAGATGGCCTTGGGATGGAGGGTGGTGAGGGCAGAAGAGAAATCCACTTCAGCAATTGCTTTTGGCTTATCGGTTATGTCAACAACGACAAAGTTATCAGAAGTTATGCTTCTCAGACTCACACCATCAGCCGGGTAGGCATCTGAGGTCCAGAACCATTTATCCTGAGTATGGTGGAGAAGATTTTCTTCTTCGAGAAATTTGAGTATTTCGCTTATCTCAAGGCGTCCGAAATTTTCTCCGTCTTTGAAGGGAAGCTCGAAAGCTGCGCATTCTATGTGGCTGACAAGGATGGAAAGGTTGTCGGGGTTAATCAGGGCGTGCTCAGGGCTGCTGGAGAAGAAGTAGTCGGGGTGGTTGACGATAAACTGATCGAGAGGGGAGCTCGAAGCAACGAGCACTGCGGCTGAGACTCCGCTCTTGCGGCCGGCGCGACCAGCCCTCTGCCAGGTAGAGGAAATTGTTCCCGGGTAGCCAGCCATGACTGCCACATCAAGACTTCCGATGTCTATCCCCAGCTCCAAAGCGTTGGTGGAGACAACTCCCAGGATATCTCCCCTTCTCAAGCCTTTCTCTATTTCTCTTCTCTTCAGCGGTAGGTAGCCTCCTCTGTATCCACGGATGAGTCCTTCGTCTTTGATGCTTTTTTCGACGTCCTCCTTCAGATAAGTTAGCAGGACTTCGGTGATGAGTCTGCTCTGGGCAAAGACAATGGTCTGGAGGTTGTTTTGGAGAAAGATAGAGGCCACCCTCCGTCCCTCGTTGACGTAGGAGCGTCGGATTCCCAGGTATTCGTTGACCACAGGAGGAGTATAGAAGATAAAGAACTTTTCTCCCTGGGGTGCTCCATTGTCGTCGATGAGTGTGACTGGCGCTTCAATCATTTTTTCTGCCATTTCAAGAGGGTTGGCAATCGTGGCCGTGGAGAGGATAAACTTTGGTTCTGAGCCGTAAAAACGGGAAATTCTTTTCAGCCGTCTGAGCACGTTTGCCAGATGACTT
Source organism: Candidatus Aminicenantales bacterium (assembly GCA_046760305.1). Lineage (GTDB taxonomy): Bacteria > Acidobacteriota > Aminicenantia > Aminicenantales > Aminicenantaceae > JBHIDX01. Next base: position 46,072 of record JBHIDX010000002.1, on the reverse strand, counting down.
CCGAATATTCCCCGGTAATTGTGGAGCTCGTCGATAATGATGTATTTCAGGTTTTCAAAAAGCTTTACCCATTTGGTGTGATGAGGGAGGATGCCTGTGTGGAGCATATCAGGGTTGGTGAGAACGATGTGTCCCTGAGCCCGAATGGCCTTTCTCGCATCCTGAGGAGTGTCACCGTCATAGGTGAATATCCTTACCTCCTCGCTCAGAAGATGAATTGTTTCCTCAAGCTCTGCTTTCTGGTCCTGGGCGAGTGCTTTGGTGGGGAAAAGATAGATGGCCCTGGTAGAAGGGTTGTGGAGTATTTCATCCAGCACAGGAATGTTATAGCAGAGAGTTTTGCCCGAAGCCGTGGGAGTGACGACAACAATATTCCTTCTCTCGTGAAGCGCCTTCCAGGCGGAGTACTGGTGGGAATAGAGTTTCTGGAATCCTTTTTTCTTGAGGGCTCTGACTAAAGCGGGGTGTATTTCTGGAGGATAGTCTTCATACTTCCCTTCTTGGGAAGGGAGGTGCTTTATGGCGCGGATAGAATCTGTTTTTAAACTTATTTTTTTTAGGATTTCAAGAGATTTAAGCACATTTTCTTTTCGACTCATCTTTGCCTTACTCTTTCTGACAAACATATGTTATCAAATTACTCGATGAAGAGCTATCCTCAATCAGCACCCATGGCAGTAATTGATGACCCTCTTTTTCCTCTTCTTGTCTCCTTGAAGCCAAAAGGATAAAATAGCAGTATGCTTGATAAGATAGTGGTTAAAGGAGCTTCCCAGCACAACCTGAAGAGGATAGATGTCGGTCTCCCCAGGAACAAGCTTATTGTCATCACTGGGCCGAGTGGTTCGGGCAAAAGCTCGCTCGCTTTCGATACTCTTTTTGCCGAAGGTCAGCGCCGTTACATAGAATGCCTCTCAGCTTATGCCCGGCAGTACATAGAACAGCTTGAAAAACCAGAGGTTGAGTCGATAGAGGGAATTTCTCCTTCTATCTCCATCGACCAGAAGACAATCTCCACCAACCCCAGGTCAACTGTTGGAACAGTAACAGAAATTTATGATTTACTTCGCCTCCTCTTTGCCCGAGTGGGCATCCCTCACTGCCCTCAGTGCGGCCGGGAAGTAAGCTCTCAGACTGAAGGCCAGATAAGGAAGAGAATCGTTGAAACTTTTGCCGGGCAAGAGGTGAAGATATACTCCCCTCTTGTCCGCGGCCGGAAAGGGGAGTACCAGCGGTTGTTTGAAAGGCTGAGGAAAAAGGGTTTTCTCCGTGTCAGAGTGGATGGCAAGCTCAGAGAGCTTGAAGAACAGATTTCCCTCGAAAAAACAAAAATCCACCACATAGAGGTGCTCATAGATGAGTTCAACATTTCTTCAGGCTCATCAGCGCGTCTCAAGGAAGCGGTTGAGAGGGCGCTTGAGATGGCCGGGGGTGAACTTGTGGCTGTTGCTTCCGGGAGAGAGGCTCATTATTCGCTCAAGCTTCTCTGCCCCAACTGTGAGTTGAGCCTTTCAGAGCTTGAGCCGCGCAATTTCTCTTTCAACAGTCCATACGGTGCCTGTCCAAGTTGCCACGGTCTGGGCTACATGACAATCATAAACTCTGAGGGCGAGCTTGAGCTCAGCGGGGAAATGTGTGAGGTCTGTGGAGGGAGCAGGCTGAGAAAGGAAAGTCTGGCAGTCACAATAGGAGGTCATTCCATTTATAGTCTGAGCTCAGTTCCTGTCAGCCGCTTAATGGAGGTGCTTTCAAGCTTTAAATGGACGGACTCCCAGGCCGCTGTTTCCTCAAAAATTATGAAAGAGGTTTTCTCCCGCCTTGAAGTCATGGTTGAACTCGGACTCCCTTACCTGCACCTCAACCGTACCACTGGTTCTCTCTCAGGCGGAGAAGCACAGCGCGTTCGGCTCGCAGCTCAGGTTGGTTCCAGGCTGCGGGGGATTCTATACGTGCTCGATGAGCCAACCATAGGTCTTCACCAGCGCGATAACAGGAGGCTTATTTCTCTTCTTCGAGATATAAGAGACCATGGCAATTCAATCATCGTTGTTGAGCATGATGAACAGACAATCCGCTCTGCTGACCACATCCTTGACCTCGGTCCGGGAGCAGGAGAGAGCGGTGGGTTCAAGGTGGCTGAAGGGAATCCCCAGGCCATTCTTTCCTCTCCTTATTCTCTCACCGCTCAGTACCTGAAGGGGGAGAAGAAAATTCCTGTTCCTTCAAGAAGACGGAGACCGAAAGGATGGCTGACAGTCTTGAAGGCAGGCGAACACAACCTGAAGGAAATAGACGTTCGTCTTCCCCTCTCGGTAATGACCTGTGTCACAGGAGTTTCAGGTTCAGGCAAGAGCACTCTTATCTATGATATCCTCTACAGGGCCCTGGTGAAAACGCTTTACAGGGGCAGTCAGAAGCCCGGAAAGCATGAAACAATTCTGGGCGTGGAGCAGATTGACAAGGTAATCTCAGTCGACCAGAAGCCCATCGGTCGCACCCCGAGATCAAATCCCTCAACCTACACCGGTCTTTTCACCCCCCTGAGGCAGCTTTTTGCCTCCACCACAGAAGCAAGGATACGCGGTTATTCAGCCAGTCGCTTCAGTTTCAATCTCCAGGGAGGAAGATGCGAGGAATGCAGGGGTGCGGGAGTAAAGAAGATAGAAATGCATTTTCTCCCCGATGTTTTTGTCACCTGTGACCGTTGCCAGGGAAAGCGCTACAACAGGGAGACTCTTTCAGTGCTCTACAGGGGAAAAAACATTGCGGATTTTCTGGCCATGACTGTCGATGAATCCTACGAATACCTGAAAGCTCATCCTATGCTCAAGAGGAAGCTTTCCACCCTGAAAAAAGTAGGGCTGGGCTACATCAGACTCGGCCAGCCAGCACCAACACTTTCTGGAGGAGAGGCGCAGAGGATCAAACTCACCCGTGAGCTGGGGAGGAAGGGTACAGGAAAAACCCTATATCTTTTAGATGAACCAACCACCGGACTTCATTTTGACGACGTACGCAAGCTCCTTGTGCTCCTTTCTGAGCTGGTGAACTTGGGAAACACGGTGGTTGTTATCGAGCATAATCTTGAAGTGATCAAGTATTCAGATTATATTATTGACCTTGGCCCGGAAGGAGGAGAGGAGGGAGGATGGATTGTTGCCCAGGGAACTCCAGAGCAAGTAGCCCGGGAAAAAAAATCATACACCGCAAAGTTTCTGGTGAAGGCGCTCTCATGGTCAAAGGAGATGAAGAGATGAGCTTTGTTGATATTGCAGGCAATCCCAGAGTAAAGAAGATTCTGGCGAAAGCTCTGGAGAGGAAAAGAGTTCCCAATTCTATGCTTTTCACCGGGCCCGAGGGAGTGGGTAAGAAGGCCACAGCACTCGTTCTGGCCAAGGCCTTAAACTGCTTAAGAAAGGAAGAAGACTCCTGCGATTCATGTCTTTCCTGTGTGGCCATAGAGCAGGGGAATTTTCCCGATGTGATGCTTGTCGAAGCTCCTGCGAGCGTGATAAAAATTGACCAGATAAGAATGGTCAAGCAAATGGCACATATGAAGCCCATGGTCGGTAAGAGGAGAGTGTTTATTATCGTTGATGCGCATAAGATGAACGAGGAGGCACAGAATTCTCTCCTCAAGATCCTCGAGGAGCCACCGCCTTTTACTCACATCATTCTCATCACCTCAAACCCCTATTTGATTCTTCCAACCGTAAAATCTAGGTGTCAGATCCTTGCTTTTTCCAGGATATCGAAAGAGGAAATAGAAAAAATACTGAATGATAGAGGCTACGAAAAGGAGCAGGCTCAGCTCATCTCGCTCATCGTACGCGGTAATCTGGAGAAGGCACTGAGTCTGGAGTGGGAAGATGTTCAGCGCCGGAGAAAAGAGGCCTGGACCCACTTTCTCAGCCTGCTTCACAGGGAGGATATTTCATCTCTTGTGGAGAACTACACTTCAGGGAGAAAGCGTATCCAGAGAGATGAACTGGAGGAGCTCTTTGACTTTTTTTCCTCCTTTTGCCGGGATTTTATACTGGTTAAGGAAGGGGGAGAGAGGAGTCATCTCCTCAACCCGGATTTAGAGACCGAAATCGGGAGGGAAGAGAGAGACTTCTCTCTCGAACAGATGACAGAAGCGCTGAAGCAAATTGACTTTGCCATCCATGCCCTGAACAGAAACGTGAATGTTAACCTGCTTGTTTCTTATTTTTATTCCAACTTTCTGGAAGGTGAAAATGTCTGAGATAGTGTGTGTGCTTTCCGAAAGGACGGGCAAAATAGTAAAAGCTGAGGTCAAAAAGGAAAAGCTGGAGCGCGGTGATTACTGTCTTATCGAATCTGAACTAGGGGGCGACCTGGCCCTCGTTGTGGATAATTCAAGCGAGGTCTGCAGGCATAAGAAGATACTCAAGAAGGCGGTGAAGGTTATAAGGAAGGCTACTGAAGAGGATATAGACAAATTCAGGTGGCTGAAGAAGAAGGAGGAGAAGGCATTTGCCTTCTGTCTGAAGAGAATAAAGGAGCGCCGCCTGCCGATGAAACTGGTTAAGGTCAGCTATTTTTTCAACGAAAAAAAAGGGATTTTCTATTACACTGCTGATGGAAGGATTGACTTCAGGCAGCTTGTCAAGGACCTGGCCAAGGAATTCAAAATGAGGATAGAGATGAGACAGATCGGAGTTAGGGATGAGACGAAAATGGTCGGGGGTCTGGGAGTTTGTGGCCGCTCGCTTTGCTGTTTCAGTTTTATGAAAAACTTTGAACCAGTTACCATCCAGAAGGCAAAGAAGCAGCAGATTGCCATAAATCCGACAAAAATATCAGGATTATGCGGAAGACTGATGTGCTGCCTCACTTTCGAGGAGGAAAGCAGGGGCAGGATGTACACCGAAGAGGAAGCAGTGGAGGAGGATTAAGAAGGGATGTTCCGCTGGAGAACATCCCTTCTTATTGTTTTGGGAACACGGTGAATTGATTTTTGCTCGAAGCGGCCATAAGTGTTCCCCTGGAGGAGAAGGCCTTGACCTTCCAGGTGTAAGGCTTGCCTGAATCTATCTTTTTAACAATTTCCGGGGGAAGAAGAGCAGCAGTTTTTTCTTCTGTTGAAGTTTTCCACAGCACTTTGTCCCCTGCGTAAAGGTAGAGTCTGTACTCAGAAGCGCCTTCGACTTTTTTCCAACTGAACCGTGAAGGCACTCTTTCAACCATTCCCAGAGGTGAAAGGAGTGTAACCACCTCTCCCCTTAAAACACTGGTCTCTTCCAGGGTGAATTGAGGTGATGGTTTTCTCAGCACAGGAAGAACAGCCAGAAAGACGACAAGCATAAGCGCTACAGCTGCTGTGGCATAGGCCCACTGCCTGATAGTGAGGGAGGAGAAAATCCGGTCCAAAGAGAAGACCTTCTGTCTTTCTTTGTGACGCTCTTCTTCGAAAATCATATCCCCCTTACTCTTGACCACATAAATGAGTTCAGCTCTTTCTTCCATCTTTTCAAAGCATTGCGCGCAGTTAAAATAGTGCTCCTCGTATTTCTCCTTTTCTTCTTCACTTAGATGATTCATCAGGTAATCATCAATCATGGCTTCGAACTTGCATTTTCTCATCGCTGTTCTCCGTTTTTTCGTTTCATCGATTTAGTCGGAGATGGGGAAAAAAAATGGAAAAAAAAATCATTTTTTCAGAATTTTTTTCAAAAGTTTTTGAGCGTAATCGACACGTTCGCTCACCCTTGCTGGTGTGATACCCAGCTTCCGGGCAACTTCCTGGCGGGACATCTCCTTATAATAATAAAGGTAGAGGACTTCTCTGTATTTTGGTTTGAGTTTTTTAATGGCCTCGGCCAGCATTTCTGCTCTCTCTCTGTTTTCGACGACTTCGTCTGGTTGAGGAAAATCTGCTGGCTGTGGCGTGTATTCGAGTATTTTCCCTTTTTCCCTGATATAGTCGATAATGCGGCGCCTGGCTATAGTATATATGAATGTGCCCACCGAAGACTCTCCCCTGAACTCTCCTTTCTTTATTTTCTCCATGACATTGGTCAGAATTTCATTGGTCACATCTTCCCATTCGGGATTTCTGTAGCCGAGTGCTTTCTTTACCTTGAAGCCGATGACCGGCCTGTACCTGGAAACAAGCTCTTCGAGGTCGATTTCTCTGGTCATGCGACTCGGATATTATAAAAATTGTGAAAAAAATTCAATTTTTTCCTTATGAGCTCGACTAAAAAAGTGAGCATGATAAAAATGACTAAAATGATAAAGGAGAGAAAAAATCGATGAAGAGCCTGAAACTGAGAACCAAAGATGAACTTAAAGCAGAAGCTTTCGGGGGCATTGAGGATTTTCAAAACCAGGAAGCGTTAGATTTCCCCTTTTCCTATGGCGAGGAAGAAATCTCCGTAGGAATAAAGAGCTTCAATGCCCCTTTAAGCTTTATCGATACAGAATGTCTGAAGGCGATGGGTTTATCTCTCGAGAAGACTCTGAGGTCATCACTCTATTCAGCAGAGAAAGTGGCCTCAGCCCGGGGATATCTGAAGAACCTGGAAAGGAGCTTTAAGCGGACTTTCATCGAGGAGAATTCGCGCTCCTGGGATGAGCTTTTTGAGAAACAGAGGTTTCTTAACGATAACCTGCTCAACATCATTGCCCTGACTGATAAACATGAGGATACTATCGGTCATTCTCTCCTCGTTGCCCGCTATTCGCTTCTCCTGGCCAAATCAGTAGGTATTGATGATGTGGATTTCCTGATTAATCTTGAAAGAGGGGCTCTGCTCCATGATATCGGCAAGATTGGCATTCCCGAGTCAATCCTTAGAAAACCCGGGCACCTGAACATGGCTGAAAGAAAAATCGTTGAAGAGCATCCTTATCTCGGCTATGAGCTGATAGGCGAATATGATTTTTTAAGGAAAGCTGCTCAGGTTGTTCTCTACCACCACGAGCGCTTTGACGGAAAAGGATATCCTTACGGTCTGGAAGGAGAGGGAATTCCCCTCGAGGCAAGAATTTTTGCCCTAGCAGATACGCTGGATGCCATTACCTCTGACAGGCCCTACAGAAAGGGTGGGAGTTTTGACCAGGCTCTGGAAGAGATTGAGAGACACAGCGGAACCCAATTCGATCCTGTTCTGGTCAACACCCTGCTTCTGGTGCCGGTTGAAGAAATGGAAAGGATGAAGGGAGAGCCGTTCGGCTTCCGTTATTCAATACTAACTCATTGATTTTCAGGGAGGAACAAACTCTGTATATGTTTCTGGCGGGGGAGAGTTAAAGTTAATTTCAAATAAAGGGAGAAAAAGCTTCATAAAATCTGTAAAGTATGTAATCATATCAACAAGAGATGGGAATATTTTTTATTTTAGGCCATCTCTTTTATTTTCAAAAGGAGGGAAGCGTGGTTAAGAATTTCTCTCCCGAAAAAATTGAAATTCCCAGAAGAGCCCTCCTCTGGTTCTTCTAGGAGGAACTCCTCTGAGAAGGCGAAGAGAAGAGGAGTAAGGAAGGTTTATGAGAAGGGCTGCTGAGCTTCTGAGCCGGATAAAAGCTTTTTTGCGCCTCAGGGAACAGTCCGAAGAGCAGTACCGTTCTTTAATCGAAGAGAGTGTGGTCGGTTTTTACCGGGCAACAGCAGAGGGAGACATCATCATGGCCAACAAAGCCTTCATCGCCATGATGGGATGCTCTTCCTTCGATGAGCTCAAAGAGTGGAACAGGAGAGAAAGATGGGTGGCCAGGAGGTATGAGCAGCCTGAATTCCAGAAAATGATAAAAGGGAAGAAAATGATTTCAGGCCTGGAAACCAGATGGCCCAGAAAGGATGGTAAAGAAATCTACCTCAGGGAGAATATGCGTCTTATCCGTGGCCCTGAAAATGAAGTTCTCTACTTTGAAGGAAGCGTTGAGGATATTACCGAGCTGAAACTTACCGAAGAGAGACTCGAAGAAACGAGGAAAGAATTAATGGACCTGGCAGAGAAGGCGCTAGTTGGTGTTTATCTTGTCCAGGATAATATTTTCAGGTATGTCAACCCCAAGCTGGCAGAGATTTTCGGATATAGTGTGGAAGAGCTTACAGAGAAAATGGGGCCAGAGGAGCTGACACATCCCGAAGACTGGCCGATTGTCATGGAAAATTACCGAAGGCGGCTTGAGGGGGAGGTAGAGTCAGTAAAATATGACTTCAGAGGCATAAAAAAGGATAAATCACTCATTTTTGTAGAAGTGTTTGGATCGAGGACTGTCTTCAGGGGAAGGCCGGCTGTAATCGGAACTCTGATGGATATCACCGAACGTAAGTTAAGGGAAGAGCGTCTGGTGAGTTCTGAGAGAGAAATGCGCGATTTTGCCGCCTATCTTCAGGCCGCAAGAGAAGAAGAGAGGACAGCCATCGCTCGCGAACTCCATGATGAGCTAAGCCAGCAGCTCACAGCGCTGAGAATGGACCTCGTCTGGCTGGGAAAAAGCCTTCCCCCTGACCAGAAAGAGCTTATTTTGAGGAAAGAGTCGATGATTCGGCATGTGGACAGACTGCTTGAAGCAGTCAGGGGTATATCTGTCCAGTTGCGGCCAGGTTTTCTTGAGGAGCTTGGATTGAAGGGAGCGCTCGAGCTCTACGCTGAGGAATTCCAGGAGAAGAGTGGAATTCAGTGCCTGATGAAGATTGAAAACGAGGAAATAGAGCCTGGAAAGGAGGAATCGATTGCCCTTTTCCGCATCTTCCAGGAAGCGCTGACCAATGTCGCCCGTCATGCCCGGGCAGCAGAAGTGAGAGTGTTTCTAAGAAAGAAAAAGGGAAAAGTTGAGCTGGTGGTCAGGGATAACGGCCAGGGAATAACCGAAGAAAAGATAGATGACCGAAGGTCATTCGGTCTTATCGGCATGAGGGAAAGGGCTCGTGCTGCAGGGGGACATATTGTCATCAAGGGCTGGCCTGGAAGAGGAACAGAAGTAAGGGTTGAAATACCTGTGGGCTTTAAAGGCGAGTGAGAGTGTTGAAAGTCCTTATAGCTGATGACCATCCTGTTGTCAGAGAAGGATTGAAGCAAATTCTTGCCCGAGTTGATGATATCACTGTCACCGGCGAGGCATCAACCGGCCAGGAAGTGCTCGAGCAAGTGAGAAAGAAGAATTTCGATGTCGTCGTTCTGGATATTTTCATGCCCCAAAGAAGCGGACTGGACATTCTGGAAGAGTTGAAAAAAGAAAAGCCTGGGATGGGAATCCTCATCCTGAGTGTTTACCCTGAGGAGCGGTTTGCCCTTCGCCTCCTCAAGAGAGGTGCTTCGGGCTATCTCACCAAGGCCAGCGCTGCTGATGAGCTGGTGGAAGCCATTCGCACCATTGCACGTGGAAAAAGATACATCACCACATCTCTAGCTGAAAAATTGGCTTTTGACCTCATTGAGAATACGGAAAAGCCTCTCCACGAGAAGCTCTCGGACCGTGAATTCCAGGTAATGTGTTTAATCGGCAGGGGGAAATCCCTGAAGGAGATTGCCGACCAGCTTTTCATAAGCACCAAAACAGTGAGCACCTACAGGGCTCGTATTCTGGATAAAATGAAGATGAAAACCAACGCAGAAATCATACGTTACTGCCTTGATAAAGAACTTGTTGACTGATAGAAAAGCATTTTTCCTGTAAGAAATTTCTGACACCCTCCTTTCATTCATTCCTATCAGAAATTAAGAAAACACTGATAGCATTTTATTATCCGCAAAGCCATATTTTGATTGACAACGGGTGATGATAAAATACTCTCTGTTTGGAGGAACTGAGATGAGAATCCTTATCGTGGATGATGCAAAGTTTTTGCGAGAAAGGCTCATCCGCGTGATTGAGGAGCTGCCAGGGAAAGAGGTCGTCGGAGAAGCAGAGAGTGTTGAGGAGGCTGTTGAAGATGTCGAGAGGACAAAGCCAGATGCAGTTATTCTTGATATAAAGCTCAGTGGGGGAAGCGGGATTGAAGTCCTTAAAAAAATTAGAAGAAAAAAGGATGGGCCTTTTATTGTGGTTTTAACCAACTATCCTTTTACCTACTACAGAAAAAAATGCATGGAGGAGGGAGCTGATTTTTTCTTTGATAAGGCAGAAGGCTTAGAACAGGTAACCGCTGCTCTCAAAGAACTTCAGAGTAGAAAAGCGTAAGTAATGAAAGGCAATCGATGAGAGGGAGGGAAAGTCTGCGCCATCCTCTGTCTGGGCGGAGGTGGTAAGATGAAAAGCCTGGAAAAGGGAGGGAAGAGAGAATCAAAAGAGAGGGAAGGATTCATCGATTTAATTTTCGAGACATTGAGAGAGCCCTTAGTCATCCTTGATGGGAAGCTGAGAGTGGTCTCGGCCAACCGCACCTTCTACACAACTTTCAGGGTAAAACCAGAGGAGACACAGGGAAAGTACATCCACGAGCTGGGCAGCGGCAGGTGGAATATTCCTCAGTTACGCCTTCGTCTGGAGAAAATTATGCATGGAGACAGCTCATTCGATAACTTTGAATTAAATCACGATTTTCCCCGCATCGGCGAGAGAACAATACTTATCAACGCCCGGAGGATTAAGGGAGATAGCGGCAAGGAAGAGATGATTCTCCTTGCCATGGAGGACATCACTGAGGGTAAAAAAACAGAAGCCTCGCTTATTGAATCGGAGGAAAAGTACAAAGACCTGGTGGAAAAGGCAGGAGTGGCGATTCTGATCGATGACAGAAAGGGAAACATTGTCTACGGGAATGAAAGGTTTGCTGAACTATTCGGTTATACGGTGGAGGAGATAAGGCATCAATCAATCCGCACCCTCGTTCATCCTGATGATGTGGAGCGGGTGATGCGCTTCCACAAGGAAAGGATGAAGGGAAAGATACACGAGTCAAAGTATGAATTCAGAGGGGTGAGGAAAGACGGCTCGATAATTTATCTTGAGGTTGATGCTGGAGCCTTGAAGGAAGGGGAAAAAATTGTCGGCACTCGTTCCTACATCTGGGATATCACTGAGAGGAAAAAGGCAGAGGAAGCACTGAAGGAAAGCGAGGAGAAATACCGGGCTATTGTTGAACAGAGCCACGATGCTATCTACATCTATAGAGGAAACAGATTCCTTTTCGTCAACGATACTGTGGCCAGAATAACAGGATACACAAAAGATGAGCTGTATCAGATGAACGTCTGGAACCTGATTCATCCTGATGACAGGGAGAGGGTGAAGAAAATAGGAAGAGACAGAGCAGAGGGAAAAGAAGTCCCTTCCAGGTATGTGGCCAGAGTTGTGACCAGAAAAGGCGAGTCCAGGTATTGTGAATTTGCGGTAAAAGCAATTTCTTACAGAGGTGAGTACGCTGCTATTGGAGCAGTGAGAGATGTAACTGAACAAAAAAAGGCAGAAGAAGCGCTGAGAGAGTCTGAGGAAAAGTATAAGCTAATCGCAGAAACTTCACCCGATGCTGTGACCACAACCGACCTTGAGGGAAGAATAACCTACGCTTCTCCTCTGACGGTTAAAATGCATGGCTACAGAAGCTCAAGAGAGCTTATGGGAAGGAGTTCTTTTGAACTCATCCATCCCAGGGACCATGAAAAAGCACAGACTAACCTGGAGAAGGTCCTCAGGGGGAAGGCGGTGAGAAACTCGGAATACACCTTCCTTAGAAAGGATGGCAAAGCCTTTGCCGGGGAATTGAGCGTCTCCTTAATCACCAATGGCTCTGGAAAGCCTGTCGGTTTTATTGCCATTACCAGAGATATCACCGAGCGCAAAAGAGCTGAGAGAGAAATCCAGTTGAGCAACAAAAAACTTTTAAGAGCACTCGAGGGCACAGTCCATGCTCTTGCTTCGGCCGTGGAAAAGAGAGACCCCTCAACTGCCGGCCATCAGGAAAGGGTAGCCAGGCTTGCTGGTGTCATTGCCCGGGAGATGGGTCTTCCAGAGGAAAGAATAAGGGGAATAAGGATGGCCGGGCTTGTTCACGACGTGGGAAAGATTTACATACCAGCAGAGATTCTGAGCAAGGCTTCTCTCCTGAATGAAGTGGAAATAGCTCTCATCAGGACACACCCCAAGGTGGGCTATGATATCTTGAGGGGGATTGAATTTCCCTGGCCTGTGGCCAAAATTGTGCTTCAGCACCATGAGCGGCTGAACGGTTCAGGGTATCCTACTGGTTTAACCGGAGAGGATATCCTTTTAGAGGCAAGGATTCTGGCTGTGGCTGATGTGGTGGAAGCCATGTATTCACACAGGCCTTACCGCCCCGCTCTTGGCCTAGAAGCGGCATTTAGAGAAATCACACGCCACAGGAGTACCCTTTATGATTCTGCTGTGGTTGACGCCTGCTTGAAACTATTCAAAGAGAAGGGATTCCGGCTTGAAGGGGTGAAATGAGCTCGTATAAAGCAGGTCTCATGCAGGACAGAGAACAAAAGGACGGCTTGTTGCTCATCAGTGAGAACAGGGACGGAGATGCTTTTTTCAGAATGCCGGAAATTGAGAGCTCCTTCTATCTTCACCGCTGCGGAAAACAAGAGAATATTCTTGACATTTTAAGGAAAAATCAAATCAGGGTTGTTCTCTTAGAGCTTGAAGATGACGAGGAGTGGGTGCTGAAACTGCTCAAAGTGATAAAAACATTCGATGCATTGATCGATGTTATCATTCTCGGTCCGCCCGTTAATTCAGAACTGGTCATGTTCTGGATAAATCAGGGAGCGACCGATTATCTAACAAAGCCATTCCATTCTTTCTCAGGGCGCCGGGTTCTGGAGAGACTTGAGCAGAAGAGGAAGCTGATGAGAGACACCTATCTTCTGGAGAAGAAACTCGATAGGAAATACATATTTCAGGGCATGGTGAGCAGAAGTCCCTTTATGCTCGAGGTTTTTTCGCTCATAGAAAATATTGCTCCTTATTTCACCACGGTTTTGATAACAGGGGAAACAGGCACGGGAAAGGAAATGGTTGCCAGAGCCATCCACAGTTTAAGCGGGGTTAAGAACAGGAAGTATGTGGTTTGTGATTGTGCTTCTCTTCCTGAAAACCTAGTCGAGTCTGAACTTTTCGGATATGTGCGGGGAGCGTTTACAGGTGCAGAAAGGGATAAAAGAGGTCTTTTTGATGAAGCGCATGAGGGAATTATTTTTCTCGATGAAATCGGAGAGCTTCCTTTTTCCCTCCAGGCAAAGCTGCTCAGGGTAGTAGAGTCCCGTCACTTCAGGCCACTGGGAGGCAGTGCAGAAAGAAGCGTTGATGTAAGAATTATGGCAGCGACAAGCAAGAATTTGAAGGAAGAGGTTAAAAAGGGCTCTTTTCGTGAGGACCTCTATCACAGGTTGAATAAGGTTGAGATTCATCTCATTCCGTTGCGAAGCAGGAAAGAGGACATCCCTTTACTCGTGCGCTACTTTCTTGAGAGATACAACAGAAAATTCAGGAAGAAGATAAGGGGTGTCTCCCGCAGGGTTCATAAAGCTTTTCTTGCTTATGACTGGCCGGGGAATGTGAGAGAACTGGAAAATGTGCTCGAGAGCTCATCCATGCTCTGCAGGAGAGACTTTATAGATGTTACAGACCTTCCAAAGTATTTACAGCAATACATGGCTGTTGGGGAAAATTTATTCTTTTTCGACTCCGGCAAACTCTATACCCTGGAGGAGCTTGAGAAAAGATACATTAACTTTCTTTTGAAGAAAACTCAAAAAAACATGAGCAGGACAGCAAAAATCCTGAACATAGCCCGCTCTACCCTTTATGAAAAACTAAAAAAATATGAGATTGACATAGTGAGAAGCCAGAACTAGAATTTTCCTCCACTCAAATTATCCTTGTGACCGATTTCCGTACATGCTGAAGAAGTAATTTTTTCCCAGAAATCTAGCTGAGCTGCCGTAATCCCTATTTTCTGTCTGGATTTCAAACAATTTTTATGATTTGTGAAAAGCCCTATAATGTTAGCTAAATTATTAAAAATAAATAAAATATGCTTTTTCCTTCCATCTGGCATCCTCCTTGCTTTTACTGAGGTGTGGAAAAGTGGAAATGAGTGCCAAAAAGGAGGATGTGAAGATGAAAGGAATGAAAAAGAGCTTTTCAAAAAGAAATTTGGCTCTAACTCTAGCCCTACTGTCGTTTACAGCCTTTATGATTCTCCCTCTTTACGGGGAAAGTGATAGATTCAATGCAAATGAGAAATTTACTCTTTCTGAGAAATATGTGAAGGAAGAAAAACCCTCTTTTCATCATCACCAGCAGGTGGCATTAGAAAAGAAGAACTCGGAAGACGATTTTAAATTAGACGAAAGGGGTACCAAAGAACGGTTTCCAGACGTAGATTCATTGAATTTAAGGCTGAGAAAAGAACAGCTCCCGGAAGATGTTTCCCGGATGATAATCAGATACGTAAGGGCAGAAAAAATAAAAAAATCTTTGTTCAATGCTTCTTTAGTCTCACTCATAGGCTTGCACGCTGCGGATTATTTTTCCACAACTGAAGCTCTAAAATACAGCGGATTAAAGGAGGCAAATCCAGTCCTCAGGCCTGTTGTGAAAAATTCGGTAGTTTTTGCTGCCCTAAAACTGGGCTATGCTATCTGGCAGCACAATTATTTAAAGAAACTTTACCGCCAGAACAGGGAACTTGCCTGGGTGGTAACCGCAGTAGCCAATGTTGGTTTATCAATCGTTGTTGCCCACAATCTGAAAATGATCCAGGAAAAGAGGGCGAGATAAACTTTTAAAGCAGGTGGATATTACCTATCCTTACCCGTTTAAGCCCCTGCTTCCGGGCTGCTTCCAGACAGCGCTGGGCATGCTCTCTTGAGGTGAAGGGAAGGTCTTTAAGGTAGAAGTGAGGATAGAAAGCCAGAAGACTGTAAGGTATATCAGGATCTAGAGAAGCAATAAATCCGGCGATGTCCTTCACTTCCTGCTCGTCTACATATCCGGGAACAAGAAGCGTGGAGGCAACGAGGAAAGGAGGGTCAGGCCTTTGCTTGAGATACCAGGCTAATATCTTGAAATTGTGGAGAGTTCTCTTGTTGGAAATTCCGCACAGCGCACGGTGAAGGTTATCGTTCCAGGCCTTAAGGTCAAATTTAATACACCCTCCGCTTTGGAGCGAAATGTCTGCCATTTTTTTTAAAAGTCGAGGGTTCATGCTCCCGTTTGTCTCCCAGCATATGCGGAGGATATTCCCCTTTTTTCTTTCTATAGCCAGGCTGGATGCTTTTAAAG
The DNA here is from genome assembly GCA_046760305.1 of Candidatus Aminicenantales bacterium. Classification (GTDB taxonomy): domain Bacteria; phylum Acidobacteriota; class Aminicenantia; order Aminicenantales; family Aminicenantaceae; genus JBHIDX01. Next base: position 30,847 of record JBHIDX010000002.1, on the reverse strand, counting down.
CATAGGGTAGCTGAGGAGTGGGATCTCCACCAAAATAACAGATGCAGGCTGTTCTTTCATCCACTTTCTCGGCCAGGGCTTCAGGACCAGAATTCCCTCTTTCAAGAGATTCCTCCCTGTAATGCCAGTTCTGGCAGAAGAGACAGTTGAAGGTGCAGGAAGTAAAGAAAACAGCCAGATTTTTGTATCCATGTTCCACACCAGGAGAATAAGAAAACTGTGGATAACCGCTCTCTGTTCCTGCGGCACAGACCCAATCAGCAACACAGTTAGTGGGGAGGGGATCAAAATAACTGTGAAAAAGGCCTTCCCTTATTCTTCCTCCGCAGAGTTTTCCCTGACTGTTGAACCTCACCCCGCAGTAGCCCCTTCCTCCCTCAGGAATGCGGCACAGGTTGGTGCATATTTTACACTGAAGTCCATTTTCTACTCTGGGAGGTCTGGCAGGGAGGCCAAACCTTTCTTTAACCTGCCTGTGGGCTTCCTCCACCCGAGGTTTTACCTTTTTATAGTGAAGGCGGACACAATCTGCACAGACTCCAAGGAAGGATGATATGGTGGGGCTTTTTCTCATGCAGTGAAGACACTCACCCATCTCAAGGCTCTGGGGATGTGTTCATGGCATCCGAGCAGAGCTCGGCCGTGTGAACGATTCTGTAAGGATGGTCTTCCTTTCTTAGATGAGCCCTCAACTGGAAAAGGCAGCCAGGACAATCGGTGGAGATGAAGCTGGCTTTGCTCCTGAGGATACTCTCTTTTTTTCTTTCCCAGATCCGCAAGGAAATTTCAGGATTCTTGAAAGAAAATATGCCGCAGAATCCACAGCAGGTCTGCGGCTCTTCCTCTTCTTTTACCGAATAGCCGAGAGATTCAATTAGCTTTTTTGGTCCTTCTATTATCTTAAGCTCATTGTAGTGACAGGGATAATGATAGAAGATTTCGCCTCTTTTCTTTTTCTGCCCGGATAAAAGCCCTTTGACGAGCATGAATTCTGTGAAGTCAAATATTTTATCTTTCCATCTCTCGTGTTTTCTCTCTATTTCAGGGTATTTTATTTTTAACATCTCTTTTCCAGTCGGACAGACGGTGATGATGATGTCCGGGTTTTCACTCTCGAAAGAGGCAAGGTTTTCCAGTGCCAGGTTCCGGACTCCTTTCATGTCGCCCAGATGAAGGCTTGGAGCTCCACAGCAAGCCTGGTCTTGAGGACAGACAACATCATAACCGTGAAGGGTGAGAGTCTTGACCACACTCTCACGGATCTCAGGAAAGAAGAATTTTGTTAGGCATCCCTGAAAAAGATATATTTTTCCCCTATCTTTCACTTTCCCTTTTTTTTCTCTATTCAGGCTTCTCTCCCCCAGGCGTAAAGCAGGTAAAGACTTATCTTTTGCCCACTTTAAAGGAATATTCTTTAGGTATCCCTCTTTTTCCCAGTACTTCTGCACTCTGTGCATAATTTTGACCGCCATTTCAGAAATTTCTTTTCTTGTGAAGAGCCTTGAAATTCCCACCTCTTTTGCATCCGGACCTTTTCTGCTCTTCAGACTGAGAATAAGCTCAGCGGTTGGAATGCCTACAGGGCAGAAAACTTCGCATTTCTTGCAGTCAGCGCAGAAATCGAAAAGCGGTGCTACCTTTTTAAGCGCTTCTGTCATGGTTGTCATCAGGAGGCCAATTCCTCCTGGATAGACCGGCCCGCCGAAAACATGGCCACCCACTGCCTGGAACACAGGACAGACAAGCATGCATCCCCCGCATTTCAGGCAGTAGAGTATTTCCTTGAGTTTCTCGTCTTGGGCGAGCTTCAGTCTGCCGTTGTCGAGAATGATGACATGCAGTTCTTCAGGACCGTGGACTCCTATAACCAGCTCCTTTTCCACGTCAGTGGTCCGACTAGGGCCGGTGATAAAGGAGACATAAGCAGTTAGCTTGTGGCCAGAGGAAGCGGTAACCAGTGTCTTGGCTATGACTGCCGCCTGCTCGAGCGTCTCGACGAATTTCTCAGTCGTGATGAGGGCAATGTGAAGCGGAGGCAGGGTGGTGGTTAACCTGGCATTGCCCTCATTGCTGATAATCATCAGCGTCCCGGATTCAGCCACAGCCAGGTTAGCGCCTGAAATTCCCGCCTCTGCTTTAAAAAAGTATTCACGCATTTTTTCCCTGGCAGCTCTGACAATCTCTTTTGCTTGGGGAGCAATGTTGCTCTTCAGCTTGCGGCTCAGGAGTTCAGCGATTTCTTCTTTTGTTTTATGAAGGGCAGGACCGGTTATGTGCGAAGGCCTTTCTCCTGCAAGCTGGACAATCCACTCTCCCAGGTCTGTCTCCACCACCTGGTAGCCCTTTTTTTCAAGAAAATCATTGAGCCTTATCTCTTCACTCACCATCGACTTAGACTTGACGATGAATTTTGCTTTTTTTTCTCCAAGAATTTTCTCAATCAGGTTCAGAGCACTCTCAGCGGTTGAGGCGAGATAAACTTTAGCTCCTGCTTTTTTTGCTTCTTGACTGAATTTGAGGATTAGCTCGGGCAGCCTAGCTGTACACTCTTCCTTGATTGCTCTTGCTTTTTTCTTGTACTCTTCCCAGGGGATGTCATGGATAGCTTGTTTGTAATGCTGGTAATGATTTAAAGCAGCGTGCCTGAGTGCTTGTTCCAGATTTTTGTTCTTTAAGGCCTCTTTTATTTTTTTCTTTTTCCTGCTCAAGACCAACTACTGTCCCTCATCCATTCGTCTGAGATAATTTTTAACATCCACCAGGATTTCCCTTGGTTTGCTTCCCTCGGAGGGGCCGACAATTCCCTCCTGTTCCATCTGGTCGATTATCCTCGCCGCCCGGGCGTAACCGAGTTTGAGTTTGCGCTGGAGATAAGAAGCCGAGGCCTGTCCTGTAAGGAGCACAAGCTCAACAGCTTTTTCGAAAAGCTCGTCTTTTTCCCCCTCTTCTTTGATAGCTCCCTCTCCCCCTCTTTTTATCGTTCTCACGATTTTTTCATCGTAGGAAGGACTTCCCTGGACTTTTACGAACTTTACCAGCCGCGTTATCTCAGGAACAGAGATGAAGGCAGAGTGAAGACGGATGAGACGGGGATAATTGGGAGGCATGAAAAGCATGTCTCCCAGGCCGAGCAGCTTCTCCGCTCCAGGACCGTCGATTATGATTCTCGAGTCCACCTTGGTCGGAACCTTGAATGCGATTCGGCTGGGGAAATTATTCTTAATCGTTCCTGTAATGACATCGATCGAAGGTCGCTGAGTGGCCATCACCAGGTGAATGCCCACTGCTCTTGCCAGTTGTGCCAGACGGGCAATACACTGTTCTACATCCTGTTTCCCAACCATTATCAGCTCGGCCAGCTCGTCGATAATAATAACGATATAGGGGAGAGGCTTGAACTCCTTTTTTTCTTCAGGGCTGAGCTTGCTCTTCCTGTCGTTCTGGATTTGAAATGCTCTCTGGTTGTACTGCTGAATATCTCGCGCTCTGAGTGAGGCGATTTTATGGTATCTCTCCTCCATCTTGTTGATGGCATCCATGAGCACAGAACCCGCCTTTTTCGGGTCTCTGATGACCGGGCTCATGAGATGGGGAATATCGTCATACATGTTAAACTCAAGCCTCTTGGGGTCGATAAGGATAATCTTTACCTCTTCAGGGCTGGCCTTGTGAAGAATGCTCGCTATCAGGCAGTGGAGGGCAACGCTCTTTCCCGTTCCTGTTGCTCCGGCGATGAGGAGATGGGGCATTATCGACAGGTCTGAGGTGTAGGCTTCTCCGTGGACTGTTTTTCCCAGCGCAAGGGTAAGTATCGAGGGCGATTTTTGAAATTTTTCTGATTCGAGAATGTCCCTCAGACGGATAATTTCCCTCCTGTTGTTGGGTATTTCGATGCCGAGCGATGGCTTTCCCGGCATCCTCTCGACAATAACAGACTCTGCTCCCAGCGCGAGGCCAAGGTCTTCTGATAGACTGGCAACCTGACTGATTTTTATACCCGGGTCAGGGTAATATTCATAGGTGGTAATGATAGGCCCAGGATGGTACTCTTTGACTTCTCCCTCTACCCGGAACTCTCTGAGTTTGTCCTCTATAAGCTGTTTTTTTTCGAAGAGCTCTTCCTTGTCTATTTTTTCCGTTTCTTTCCCCGCGTCGAGGAGGCTTAGGGGTGGAAATGTGTAGCCTCCTTTCTCTATTTCTTTAAAAAGGGGGGGTTGAACTTCGACCGGCTTCTCAACCGCCTGAGGTCTGGATTTTTTCAGCCTTTTCTTCAGCCCGAGAGCTTTTTTCTTCTCTATCTCCTTTTCTTTCTTTTTTAATTCTACTTTTTTTTCTGGTTGAGGCATGTATTTTTTTATGACTTTTGTCCTCTCTTTTTCTTTCCTTCTGGCTCTGCGGTAATGGATAATCTTGATTCTTATTTCTTTCACCGTGAACCCAAAAATCCTGGCTGTAAAAGTGAAAATGTTACGGAGGGATATTCCAGTTGATATGATAAGCAGGAGAACGGAAAGAGAAAAAAGGATAACGAGTGATCCCGCATGGTTGAAGTTACTAATCAGGAAGGAAGAGAGGAGTTTTCCGATAAATCCACCTGCTGCAATTTCGCTTCCTCTCCAGAGGATGGTGCCTGAAAGAATGGAGAGAAGGGAACTGAGAATAAAGAGGAGGAAAAGAAAGCTTCCGATCTTAAGCAGATAATTCTTTTCTCTCTCCGGGAAAAGGCTCAGCGTCCCGAGAAAAAAGAGAGCAAGAGGGATGAGATAGGAGGCAAGCCCGGTAAATTGGATGAGACCCTCGGAGAGAGATGCACCGACTCTGCCCGCATAGTTATTTATTTTCTCCACCGAGGAGGAAACGTTGGCCCAGGATGGGTCGTTGGCGTTGTAGCTTATGAGGCTGATAAAAAAGAATACTGCCAGGAAAAAGAGGATTACAGCCACAGCTTCATTCGAACTGAATCTCCTTTTTTTCCTCTTTTTAGGCAGGGAAGAGATTTTTTTTCTGTTTTTCTTTTTCTTCACAGGTTAAATTATAGCATAATTAATCCTCTTTCCAAACGGAGGGTAAAGGCGCTGCTTATAATCCTGGCAAACCCTCCGAGAGGAAGGAGAAAAGCTCCACGTGCTTTTTAATGGACAGTTGTTCAGGTCGGAGTGAAGACTCCAGAGAGCATTTTTCAAGAGCATGATTTATTAGCGCTCTGCTCAAACCAAGACTGAGGAGGTTGTTGGTGATAGTTTTCCGCCGGTGCCTGAAAATTTTTTTAAGATATGCTAAAAATTCCTTCTCATCCCTGAGCTGGTAAACTGGCTTCTCTCTCTCCTCCAGGGAAAGTAGAGCTGATTCAACCTGAGGGGGAGGTGAGAACGATTCAGGAGAAACGATAAAGTGAAGTCTCGGCCTGAAATAAATCTGAAAGATAATAGAAAGAGGTGCGTACTTTTTTGTTTGCGGGGGTGCACATATCCTCTCCGCTACTTCTTTCTGGAGGAGGAAAATACATTTTTCGAATAGTCCTCTTTCAGCCTGGATTTTAAAAAGAAGAGGAGAGGAAATGGAGTAAGGGATGTTGCCCACAATCTTGACAGAAGTGAGTTCTCTTTTTTCCTTTTCTATCAGTTTTCTGAAATCAACTTTTAGGATGTCCTTTTCAAGGATGATAACATTGGGCAATTTAATCTTCTCCAGGTAAGGGATGAGTGTGCTGTCTTTCTCGACAGCAATTATTTTTCCCCCTTTTTCAGCAAGAGGAAAGGTGAGCACTCCCCTTCCCGCCCCCACCTCTATGATGAGGTCTTTTTTGCCGGGATTAATACAGCGAACGATCTTCCTCAGAACCGGACGGCTTTTGAGAAAGTGCTGCCCCAGGGCCTTTCTTTTCTTTTTATTCATTGAAGAAATAGTGGAAAGAACTCTTGCTAGGTTTCTTTGGTCTCTGTTGCCTTGATTACCACCGAGGCAGCCATGTCACCGACAATATTGGTTGTTGTCCTGCACATGTCAAGGAACCTGTCCACTCCCAGGATGAGGGCAATCCCTTCAAGCGGTATGCCAATCTGCTTCAAGACCATGGCCAGGGTGATGATTCCTGCTGCAGGAACACCTGCAGCTCCGACTGAAGCAAGGGTGGCCATGAGGACTATCGTCACCTGGTCTCCAATGGTGAGAGGGATGCCGTAAATCTGGGCGATAAAAACAGCGGCTACTCCCTGGTAGAGGGCGGTGCCGTCCATGTTAACTGTAGCGCCGAGCGGGATGACAAAGCTCGAGTATTCCCTTGGAACTCCGATATAATTAACACACTCCATGCTGACCGGAAGAGCAGCGTTGGAGCTCGAGGTGCTGAAAGCAATGATCATTGCTTCCTTGACGGCTTTGTAAAAGCGGATGGGATTCATGCGCCCGATTAGGCCCACAGTGAGGCTGTTCATGGCGAAAGTGTAGAGAACCAGTCCGCCGATAACAACAAGAGAGTACTTAAGGAGGGTAACAAGGATGTTAACTCCGTACTGTCCTATGACAGAGGCAATCAAGGCCAGCACTCCATAAGGGGCGAGTTTCATGGCAATGTGAACAACCTGGATCACGGCATCGTTCACTCCCTCGAGAAATTTTATCAGCACCTCTGATCTCTCTTTTTTGATCAGAGTGAGGATGATGCCGAACAGAAGAGCAAGGAAAATGACCTGAAGCATGTTGCCTTCAACCAGAGACTCTACTGGATTAGTGGGAACAATGCCGACTAGAACATCAATCAAGGAAGGCTTTTCTTCAAGTTTTTTTACCCCAAACTCGGCTTTTTGCTCATAGTTTTTATAGAGCTCGGTTTTAACATCTTCGTTGAGCCCTATTCCTGGCTGGACAAGGTTGGCGAGCACGAGCCCGATAGAGATGGCAACCATGGTTGTCAGCATGAAATAGACTATTGTCTTCAGGCCTATTCTTCCCAGCTTTTTTATGTCCCCCAGGCTTGCTGTGCCCAGCATGAGGGAGACGAGAACCAGGGGTACGACAATCATGGTAATAAGGCGGAGGAAGATAGTTCCAATCGGCTCCAGGATGCGTGCTTTTTCGCCGAAAACAAGGCCGATAATAACTCCAAGGATTAGACCTATGAAAATCTGGGTATGAAGCTTTATTTTTATCTTTCTCATCGAATAATAGAGAGATATCTTATATGCTCGTCCTCCTTAAGTCAATTATCTTCAGCGTTCGTTGACAACCCGTGGGGATTGGATTAAAATCAACGCGAGTTATGACTGAGAAAAAAATACTGATAGTTGACTACGATACCAAGAATACAGACCATCTCGCCCGACTTTTCAGTTGTTATGATTTCAACATCGTGAAGGCAAATGACGGAGCAACTGCTTATGAGAAATACAAGACCGAACAGCCAGACCTGATAATCCTGGAAGCAATGCTGCCTAAGATGCATGGTTTTGACCTTACAAAAAAAATTTCACAGGAGACAGACGGAAGGCTTCCGATAATCATTGTTACAGGAATATACAGGGGTGCCCAGTATCGGAATGAAGCCCTGAATTTTCTGGGAGCTTCAGACTATTTCGAAAAACCAGTGGACGAGAAGAGCCTGGTGAAAAAAGTCCTCAGCTTACTCGGGGTAGAGGCTGAAGTGGAAGAAGAACTCCCCAACCCCGATTCAGTGCTGGAAAATCTTGCCCGTAGAATAAAGAAAGGGGAGAAAAGAGCGAAGGAAGAAGAAAAAAAGAAAAAAGAAGAAGCTTCCCCCCGCGTTGAAACCACGGATGTTGACTTGAAGTGGGTAGAGGAACTTTCCGAGCTGGGAGAAATAGACGTGGAGAAGGAATTGTCTTCGTTTCTTAAAAAAGAAAAAAAGAAAAGCTAGCCAAAAGAGGAGAAATTAAGAAAGAACTCTATGATAAGGAGGCGAAGGAGTAAGATATGCCCACCAAGGAGGAACGATACATAAAAGATTGGGAAAGGACAAGAGAGCGGATAAAAAAGATTGAGAAAGAGATGGAGGAAGTGCTTACCGGAGCAAGAAAGCGTCTCGGAGAGCTTCTCGAGGAAAAAAAGGCCATGCTGAAGATATATGACGGTCTTTGTGCCCTCCTTGGTAAAGAGAATGAGTTCGAGGGAATGGTTGAAGAGGAGGATGAAATAAAGGCCGCATCTGGAAAGGAAAATGGCTAGTTTGTGGGCTCGCTGCAATAACTGCCGGAAAATACTCTACCAGCAGGACATCATCGACAACCAATACGTTTGTCCCCTGTGTAATTTCCATTTCAGATTATCCCCGCTCGACAGGCTCCGGCTTCTTCTTGACGAAGGTAAATACACTCTCTTTGACCAGGATATTTTCCCCTCAGATCCTCTTAGGTTTAAAGATACAATGAATTATTCAGAACGTCTTGAAATGAATAAAAAAAAGACTTCTCTTCCTGAAGCGGTTTTGAATGCCGAAGGAAAAATGGGAGGAATTGAAGTTATTGTCTCCGTCATGGATTTTTCTTTTCTGGGCGGGAGTATGGGATCGGTCGTTGGTGAGAAGATAACCAGAGCTGCCGAGAAAGCTCTCCAGGAGAGAAAACCTCTCATCATTATCTCTGCTTCCGGAGGAGCGAGGATGCAGGAAGGAGCACTTTCGCTGATGCAGCTCATGAAGACAAGCGCTGCCATTGCCCAGCTGGATGAGGCTGGCATTCCTTATATATCTGTTCTCACCGACCCCACTACCGGAGGAGTGACTGCCAGTTTTGCCATGCTCGGCGACATTAATATTGCTGAGCCGAACGCGCTCATCGGCTTTGCCGGCCCCCGGGTGATAGAACAGACCATAAAAGAAAAGCTCCCCAGGGGCTTCCAGCGCTCCGAGTTTCTTCTTAACCACGGCATGGTGGACGGAGTGGTCGAAAGAAGGCATTTGCGCGATTATCTTATAAAGGCTCTGCGTCTTTTCCTCAATCGTCCCTCATGAATTATGAGCAGTGCCATCGTTATCTGGAAGAAGTACAGAAGCTCGGCATTAAGTTCGGGCTGAAGAACGTAAAGACCATCCTCGCCGCCTGTGGCAATCCTCATCTGAAATGCCCCTGCGTTCTTGTCGGCGGCACAAACGGAAAAGGTTCTGTTTCAGCCATGCTTTCCCATATCCTATCCCGTCACGGATTGTCTCCGGGTCTCTACACGTCTCCTCATCTGGTGAGGGTTGAGGAGAGAGTCAGGGTGGGCATGGTTCCAATACCTGAGGAAGAGTTATGCCAGGAACTGACGCTCCTCAGGAAATTGATCGAGTTACTGATTGAGAAAGGCAAGCTGAGTACACCCCCAACCTACTTCGAGCTTCTTACCTGTCTCGCTTTCCGATATTTTGCCCGCCAGAAGGTTGATGCAGCTGTGTTAGAGGTCGGCATGGGCGGAAGGTTTGATGCCACTAATGTCGTCAATCCCATGGTCTCTATCATTACCACTGTCTCCAGGGACCACCAGGATTTTCTGGGCAGAACCTTGAGCAACATCGCTTTTGAGAAGGCTGGAATCATAAAGCCTGGCGTGCCTGTTGTCTGCGGAGTAAAAAAGGGCATGGCTCAGAGAGCCATCAGGAAGATAGCAGAAGAGAAGGGAGCTCCTTTTTTCCCCGTGTTCGACAGAAAAGGCTGTTTAGAAGTGAAGAGAGAGGACGATAGATTATCTTTCATCTATAATTCAGGTAGAGATACCTATTCTTACACTCCATCTCTCGCTGGTAGGCACCAGGGAGAGAATGCTGCTGTTGCTCTTGTTGCTGCTGAGGTCTTGAACAGCGAATGGAGATGTCTGGAAAAAGAAAAAATCATCGCCGGCGTCGAAGAAGCCAAATGGGAAGCAAGGCTTGAGATTCTTGCCCGAAAACCCCTGGTCATCCTTGACGGAGCCCACAACGAGGAAGGTGCAAAAGCTCTTCGCTGCTATGTGGAGGAGTTTATCCATCTTCCTTTAACGCTGGTTGTGGCTTTCAAGCGTGACAAGCAGATTAAAAGGATAGCTGATATCCTCTTTCCTCTGGCTGAAAATGTTATCGTTACCCGATTTCCTTTCCATAAAACAGCCCAACCTGAAGAAGTCCGAACCCGGGTTCGAGCTTTTAAAGAGAAGATTGTCGTTGAGCCTGATGTGAAGCAGGCTTTAAAGAGAGCGCTGTATAAGGCGGGAGGAAAAGGGTGCGTGCTTATTACGGGTTCGATTTATCTCGCCGGAGAGGTAATGAAATTTTTTCCTCAAGTACTAAGAGCTGTGATCTCTCGTTCTGAAGAGAGAAAAGAGAGTTATTGACAGCATCATGTCAGCTTGTGTGGGTTGCTTTTTTGGGGCAAAAATGGTAAATTTTTGCTTCCTTTTTATCGTATTTTTATATTTAACTGATAATTAAAAATGCTGGAGTTCAATGCATCTATCGTTGTTATTTTTATCCTTGTCTTGCTGTTGAACTTCATCCTCAACCGTATATTTTTCAAGCCGGTGAGGAGAATAATAGATGAGCGGCAGTCAAAGCTCAGGCAGAACAGAGATTTTTATCAGAAGGCTCTCCAGGAGAATGAAGCCAGGGTGAACGAGATTGAGGAAAAAATCAGGGCTGTGAAAAAAGCTGCCTCACAGAGAAAGGGAGAATCTGTCAAGCAGGCCCTGGAGGATAGAAAGCATATCATCGAGGAGATTCAAGCAGCAACCAGAGTTCAAATAGAGGAGGCACGTAAAAAGCTTGAAAGAGAGGTAGAGCGTTCAAAGAAAAAGCTTGCCAAGGAAGCCGAGACATTAGCCTGGAGGATCGAAGAGAGGCTACTGCACTCATGAAAAAAAGAGTGCACCTTCTATCTATCCTTCTCCTGATTCCTTTTTTTCTGTTTATGGTGGCCGAGGATAAGCATTCATCGTCGGATGCCATGCAGCTTATCGGAAAAACAATTAACTTCCTCATTTTATTCGGTGGCCTGAGCTACCTTCTTTACAAGCCTGTCCGCAGTTATCTCGAAAAAAGAACGGCAGAACTTGAGCGCCAGCAGCAGGAGGCTGAAGATGAAAGGAAAGAGGCAGAAAAGATGCTCGAGGAGCTGAAAAAGAGGCTGGAGACAATTGGTCAAGAGGTGGAGAAGATAAAAAAAGAAGCAGAAGTTGAGGCTGAGGAGGAGAGAAAGAAGATAATGAACCAGGCAAAAAAGGAAGCTGAAAGGATTAAAACTCTTGCCCAATCACAGGTCGAGACCTACTTGGCTTCAGGGATAAGGGAGCTCAAGCTATACACGGCGCAAATAGCCGTGGAGATGGCGCAGAGGCGAATAAAGATGAGAATAACCCCTCAGGCACATTCTCGTCTTATAGATGAGTGCATTGAAAAGCTTGCTGGATGAGATGAAAGAAAGGATTTTAATCAAGAGATATGCGCTGGGACTCGTCTCCAGTCTTAAAAACGAGGTTGAGTACCGAAGAGTATCTCAGGAACTCAGTGGTTTTGCCTCGCTTCTCGAGCGCCATGATAGATTGGGGAGGGTGCTCCACAGCCCTTTTTTGCCTAAAAAGAAAAAAGCGAGGTTGGTGAGAGAAGTCTTGAGCAGGGCAAAAGCGAGCAGTAAGACAGAAAGGTTTGTGCATATCCTTATCGATAACAATCGTCTTAAGCTCCTCTCAGGAATTATGGACATTCTTCCCCTTTTCTGGAATGAAAAGAAAGGAATAGTTTCCTACGAGGTTTATTCTGCTGCACCTTTGAATAAAGCCCAGAAAGAAAGGCTGAAGAGGAAGGTGGAAGCCATGGAAAAGAGGCCTGTGGCTCTTTCTTTTTCTCTCGACCCCGCTCTGCTGGGAGGAATAGCGCTGAAGAAGGGAAACATCATCTACGATGTCTCTCTCAGGGGGCAGCTGGCAAAATTGAAAGAAAAAATGATTGAAGGATAGAAGAGAATGGAAATTAAAGCTGACGAAATCAGTAAGATTATTCAGCGTCAGATTGAGGGATATGAAGCAGAGGTGGATATTAATGAAGTGGGGACAGTGATATCAGTAGGAGACGGTATTGCTACTATTCACGGCCTTGAGCGGGTAATGTATAACGAACTGATCGAGTTTCCGAACAACGTCTTCGGCATCGCTCTCAACCTGGAGGAGGAAAGCGTGGGAGCGGTTCTTCTCGGAGACATCAACCGCGTCAAGGAAGAGGATGTAGTGAAGAGAACCCACAGAATCATGCAGGTTCCAGCAGGCCCGGCCATGATGGGGAGAATAATAGATCCCCTCGGACAGCCGCTGGACGGGAAAGGACCGATCAAGACCGATGTTTTCATGCCTATCGAGCGTCTGGCTCCAGGAGTTGTTGACCGTCTTCCGGTAAAAGAGCCGCTTCAGACAGGGATAAAGGCCATAGACTCAATGATTCCCATCGGGAGAGGACAGAGAGAGCTAATCATCGGTGACCGCCAGACTGGGAAAACAGCGATTGCCATCGATATGATTATCAATCAGAAGGGAGAGGGCGTGGTCTGCATCTATGTTGCCATCGGCCAGAAAAGGTCGACAATTGCCCAAATTATTAAAACCCTGGAAGACCATGACGCCATGGAGTATTCAATAGTGGTTGCTGCTTCGGCCAGCGTGCCCACTCCTCTTCAGTATCTTGCACCTTACAGCGGCTGTGCTATTGGAGAATATTTCAGGGACAACGGTCAGCATTCTCTCCTTATTTATGATGATCTGAGCAAACATGCTGCCGCTTATCGGGAGATTTCGCTCCTCCTGCGCCGACCTCCGGGGAGAGAGGCTTTTCCCGGAGATGTCTTCTATCTTCACTCCAGGCTTCTTGAGAGAGCTGCCAAGTACAATGATGAGCATGGCGGAGGTTCTCTCACAGCGGTTCCAGTTATTGAAACTCAGGCGGGTGATGTATCAGGTTACATACCGACCAATGTCATTTCAATCACTGACGGACAGATATATCTCGAGCCCGAGCTCTTCAACGCTGGCATCAGGCCGGCCATAAATGTGGGCATTTCTGTTTCCCGCGTGGGTGGGAATGCTCAGATAAAAGCCATGAAGCAGGTTGCAGGCAAGCTGCGTCTTGACCTTGCTCAGTACAGAGAGTTGGTCACCTTTGCTCAGTTTGGAACCGAGCTGGATAAGGCGAGTCAATCACAACTGGAGAGGGGAAGAAGACTTACCGAGGTTCTCAAGCAGGATCAGTACAGGCCTCTTCCGGTGGAAAAGCAAATACTGATAATTTATGCCGGGAACAGGGGTTTTCTGGATGAATTTGAGGCTGACCGCATCAGGGACTATGAAGAAAAATTGTATGAGTTCTTGGAAAACGAACATTCAGATGTGCTGAGGGAAATAGCAGAGAAGAAAGAAATAGATGAGCATTTGGATGGGAAAATAGGTAGCCTCCTCAAGGAATTCAACCAGAAATTCAAGGAAGAAGAGGGATGAGATGCCGGCTCTGATCGACCTGAGAAGAAGAATAAAGAGTGTGCGCAACACCCAGCAGATAACCCAGGCCATGAAGACCGTCTCCAGCGCTAAGTTTAGAAAAGCACAGCGCCTGGTTCTAGAAGGCAGGCCTTACTTCCGGGGCCTTTCAGGCATAGTGGAACATGTAGCCTTATGGGCCGAATGGTTTTATCATCCCCTGTTTGAAGAGAGGGAAGAGAAACACATCGAAGGTTTGGTTGTCACCTCTGATAAGGGCCTGTGTGGAGCCTTTAATTCCAACCTTCTTGAACAAACGATTTCCTTTTTCCACAAAAAGGCAGAGGCAGCCAAAGTAAGTCTTGTCCTTGTCGGAAAAAAGGCACTGCTGCGATTCAGGAAAGAACCTTTCCCTGTTGAAATGAGTTTTCGGGGTAACGTTGACAAGCTTTCTCATGAAGATATGAGGAAGATATCGGTTTTCCTCAAGAAAAAGTTCATCTTAAAAAAAGTTGATGCTGTTTACATTGCTTACAATGAGTTCAGGTCTATTCTTTCTCCAAAAATAAAGATATTAAGACTTCTTCCCTTGGTGGCACCTGAAGTGGAGACAGGTGAGAGATTGATTCCTCCTGCCTGGGAACCAGAGGCTTTTGGTGTGGTTAATTCACTTCTTCCTCATTTTGTTGATATCTTTATCTCTCATATTTTTCAGGAATCTCAGGCAGCTGAGCATGCAGCACGGATGATGGCCATGGATAATGCAACCAAGAATGCTGAGGAGCTTATAGAAGACCTTACTCTGGTGCTGAATAAAGTCCGGCAGGCCTCTATAACCAAAGAGCTTCTGGAAATAATGACCGCAGTTGAAGCCTTATCGGAAAAATAGAGGATGCTGAGGATGTTTGCCATGCCGTTCATTTCTTTTTTAGCCTATTGATATTGTTTAGATTAAAATAGGAGTGGCGGCATTTTTATGAATAATTCAGGTTAGAATGGATGAGAGGATAAAGGAGATGAAATTAAGGAGATAGATATGGGAGGGAAGAAGAGAGAAAGGATGGGCAGAGTTGTTCAGGTTATAGGCCCTGTGGTTGATGTTGAATTCAGGGGCATGGAACTTCCGGAAATCTATAATGCTCTGCGCATCACAAGCGAAGGATTTGAGACTCCTGTTAAGGTAGATATCATCGTTGAGGTGGAACAGCATATTGGTGAAGACAGAGTGAGGTGTGTTTCCATGCATCCTACCGATGGCCTCGCCCGGGGAATGAAGGCTATCGACCTTGAAGGACCGATTCAGGTTCCGGTGGGAGAGGGAACTCTGGGAAGAGTGATGAATGTTATCGGCGAAGCCGTGGATTATCTGGGGCCGATAAAGACAGAAAAGAAATATCCCATTCACCGCACTCCTCCTCCTCTTGAGGAGCAGAGCACCGAGCTCAAGATGTTCGAGACAGGCATCAAAGTGATTGATCTCATCCAGCCCTTCCTCAAAGGAGGGAAAATAGGGCTTTTTGGTGGAGCTGGAGTGGGCAAGACAGTCATCATCATGGAGCTTATCCACAATGTTGCCATGAAGCATGGAGGCTACTCTGTGTTTGGAGGGGTGGGGGAAAGAACGAGAGAAGGAAATGACCTCTGGCTGGAGATGAAGCAGTCAGGGGTCCTGAGCAAGACAGCCCTCATTTACGGTCAGATGACCGAGCCTCCTGGAGCAAGGCTCAGAGTGGGACTAGCAGCGCTCTCTGTGGCCGAATATTTCAGGGACGAAATGGGACAGGATATACTTCTCTTCATCGACAACATTTTCCGTTTTGTCCAGGCAGGCTCTGAGGTATCAGCCCTTCTGGGAAGAATGCCTTCTGCGGTGGGGTATCAACCTAACCTGGCTGCAGAGCTGGGCGAGCTTGAAGAAAGAATTACTTCAACAAAAAAAGGTTCCATCACTTCAGTACAGGCAATATATGTTCCTGCGGATGATTTTACCGACCCGGCGCCTGCGACTACTTTTTCGCATCTTGATGCCACCACTAACCTCTCACGTGCCCTGACAGAAATGGGAATCTATCCAGCTGTTGACCCCCTGAGCTCATTCTCCCGCATTCTTGACCCGAGAGTTATCGGTGAGGAACACTACGAGGTGGCGAGGAATGTGAAAGAAATTCTCCAGAGATACAGAGACCTCCAGGATATCATTACCATCCTCGGAATTGAGGAGCTCTCAGAGGAAGACAAGCTTATCGTTGCCCGCGCCAGGAAAATACAGCGCTTTCTTTCTCAGCCCTTCCATGTTGCTGAGGAGTTTACGGGAAGGCCGGGCCGATATGTCACTGTCGAGGAAACTGTTCAGGGTTTTAAGGAAATTGTCGAAGGTCTCCACGATGACAAGCCCGAGCAGGCTTTCTACATGGTAGGGGGTATTGACGAGGTTACTAAAAGAGCAGAGGAGCTTCGAGCAACATGAGCCAGGAAAAGCCATCCAAAATTCAACTCAGAGTAGTTGTTCCTAATAAAATTGTGGTTGATGCTGAAGTAGATGAAGTTCAACTTCCCGGCCTTGACGGCTACCTTGGCATCCTTCCCGGGCATGAGCCTCTGAATGTTGCTCTCGGTGAAGGAGAAATAGCATTTCGTCGAGGAGGGGAAAAGGAGACGTACTCTGTGAAGGGAGGATTTGCCGAAATTACCTCTCAAGGGGTGCTTGTAATCACTGCCTCAGGTGAGGATGAAATTGAAAGGCCTTTTGAAGAATGAGAACGAGACACTCGATACTTTTTACCGGGGAAAGATTCTCGTCCTTCAGAAGAAAAAGGGCTACCGCTTTTCAGTAGATGCGCCTCTCCTCGCTGATTTTGTCCGCACTGATGCCTCAGAAGAGCTTATAGAGCTTGGCGCAGGAAACGGAATCGTTTCTCTGCTGGTGAGCATAAAGCCTTTCAAGCACATTACTGCTGTCGAGATTCAACATTCACTGGCCGATCTCGCACGTCGGAATGTGAAGTTAAACAGTCTTGAGGAAAAAATAGCTGTGGTCGAGGATGATTTTCGCAGCTTTGAACCGGGGAAAAAATTTGATGTTGTTTTTTCTAATCCCCCTTATATCAAGAAAAAAACAGGTCAGCTCAGTCCTTCTTTCGAGATATCCCTGGCCAAACATGAGCTGAAATGCACCCTGAGTGATTTGTTGGGAAAAACAGCCCAGCTTCTGAAAAGGGAGGGAAGGGCTTATTTTATTTATCCATTTAAGAGGAGAGATGATTTTATGGAGGAAATGAAGAAAGCGGGCTTGAGGCTGAGAAGGATAAGAGAAGTCTTTTCACGAAAAAATGAACCTCCACGCTGGTTTCTGGCGGAGGGCGGATTTTTCGGCCCAAAGACTGAGCTTCTCCCCCCTTTTTTTCTCTATAACGAAAATGGAGTGTATTCAGAGGAAGCTCAAAAAATATTTTCAGGGAGAGGGTTTGATGGGCAGGAGTGAAAAGATTTTCACGGTCGATGAGCTGGCAGAAGTTCGTGCTGAACTGAAGAAAAAAGGCAGAAAAGTGGTTTTTACTAACGGCTGCTTTGACCTCCTCCATGCTGGGCATATACATCTTTTCAGGGAAGCAAAAAAGCTCGGCCATGTGCTCATTGTGGCTGTTAACGATGATTTGTCTGTGAAAAAAATTAAGGGTCCAAAGCGGCCTATTTTTCCTCTTGAAGAGAGACTGGAGGTGCTTGAAGCGGTTGGGTATATAGACTATCTTACTTCATTCTCAGAGGAGACGCCGCGGAGAGTGATTAAGAAACTTGTTCCCGACTTTCTGGTCAAAGGCGGCGATTGGAAACCTGAGGAAGTGGTTGGGAGGGAGGAGGTAGAGAAGGCTGGCGGAAAGGTGGTGATTATTCCTTACCTGGAAGGTCATTCGAGCACTGAGATTATTGAGAGGATTATTTCATCCACTAAGATCTAAGAGAGAGAAAAAAAAGAAGCCCGTTCTATGCTAGAAGCTAAGGTAACGGGCTTCAGGGATGAGAAAGAGTTAATTCCTCCGAAAGTAGATGAGCAGTTTTAAATCATGCTCAGGATTTCGACATGCAGCCTTCTGAACAGTGAGCTACTCTGGGAACTGTGAATTTTTTCATCCATCTCTCCCTTCAATTATATATCTTATTTAATATATCATAATTATAGTCTTTAATCAACCTCTCCCCCTCTTGACGGAACCAATTTTTTTACTTTATAAAAGCAGTAAATAGAATTATTAAGGCAAACGTCATTTAACATTTATTTTAATCTCTCATTGAACCATGACCAGAGCTTTCGATGGAACTCGAGGCTGGGAGGGTTTTCTTCGAGCATGGAGTAAAGGCTTTTTTCGACCGTATCCTGGGGAGTCAGCCTGTATTTTTTCGTCCTATCCCATAGTATCGGAAATTCGGGGTGGAACTGCACCCCTAGCACATTGGGGAATTTTTGATGCTCAACTGCTTCAACCACCTTTCCATCCAGCGAGGTGGCAATAATTCTTATGTTTTTTCCCAGTTCATCCACCATCTGGTGGTGGGCGCTCAGGATATAAGGCCTGTCAGTGGCTGAAAAGCCCATTTGTGTACAGAATTTCCCTTTCTTCTTGAGTTTTATGGGATGGACGAAGTAAGGTAAAAGCTTCATTTCAGGATAGAGACGGGCGAGCGGGTTAGTGTGCCAGTTTTCTCTTCCCAGGTTTATAACCTCTTCCAGGTATTTCAAACCGTATTTTTCTGACCAGATATCCTGGATGAGCGTTCCTCCTGTGCCCACGTTGAGACTCTGACATCCAAGACATATCCCCAGCACGGGAAATTCTGGTTTCGATTCGAGAAGGGCCTTAAAATCCGGCGATTGAAGTCCTCCCAGGAGGTGGAAGACGAAGGATAACTCAAGGTAATGGCGGTAGGGAGTTTGTATCCGGGTAAGAAGGCTTGTTTTTTTCTGGTAGAGGTAAGGGGGAACATCTGCTCCTCCGAAAAAAATTATTCCGTCTGACTTCCTGAATATCATCTCAAACTCATCTGAGCAGGCATTTTTCTGGAAGAGTGTGTATTTGCTCAGGGGAGATGAGATTTGGTGAAACCGAATCCAGTTTATTCTCTTTTTTCTGACAAACTCTCTTGCCTTCTCGTAGTCGGTCATTTCCATTTCATGGTAAACACCTATAAGAGTCAGTTTCTCTACTGTGAGCAGTCCGTTTTTTCGGAGTGAAATAATAGACTCCAAGCTCCCTTTTGAGGGATAGAGAACAGTGAGCCTTACACCTTCGTGCTCGGTTTCTGCTCTATCAAAATATCTGTACGGGATTTCAGGAACTGGACGACAGGAGGAAAAGAACGCTAAACTGATAAGAAGAAGAAAAAATGAAGAACGCATTATTTTTTTCATCTACAGTCTCCTCAGAAAATCATGGTTTTCAGTATCCTCTCCCGACTCTTCTCCAGAAAAATTAGAGCTTATTCAAACAAGAGAAAGAACTGCCCGGGTAACAACCACCTCAGCTAGTTCCTTCTTATACCCATTTTCTTGAAGAGGTTTTGCCTCCCGGAGAGCTTCTCTTACTGCCTCTCTCAAAAGTCTTTCTGAAGGTCTTTTCCCTTTTATAAATTTTTCAGCTCTGCTCAGCCTCCAGGGAATGGGGGCCACTCCGCCGAGCGCAATCTTTACCCGGTTGATGGTTTTTTCTGCTACATCTGCTTTGACTGCGGCAGAGACAAGCGCAAAATCCCAGGCACCCCTCTCTTTAAATTTGTAGTAGGAGCTTTTTTCTCCTTTGGTGGGCAAGGGAATCGATATTTCTGTTAGAACCTCGTTGCCAGCGAGAATGTTTTCCTGCCTGACATTTTGGCGGGGAAGGATGAAAAATTCTTCGAGCGGAATGGTTCTCTCCCCTCCCGGGGAACTTATCGTTATTTTCGCATCCAGAGCTATAAGGACCGGAGCAAGGTCAGAGGGATGGACTATGTTGCATATTCCTCCACCGAGGATAGCGTGGTATCTGTTTCTTCCTCTCAGGGCAAAGCATCTGCTTCCGCCTTTTTTCCGACAGTTAATTTCTGGGTCACGGTAGTACCAGCATCTTGGCCTCTGGCACAAGTTACCGCCTGCAGTGGCCATGTTCCTCAGTTGAGGAGTTGCTACCTGGTTGGCCGCTTGGTGGAGTGCTGGAAAAAGGGATTTAACCGCCTCATCCTCAGCCAGGCTGGAAATGGTGGTCATGGCTCCGATGTGAAGCTGGCCGTCTTCTTTTTTTATGTATGAAAGACCGGGGATGGTATTGAGGTCGACGACAACTTCAGGACTGATGATGTTTTCTTTAATTTCTCCCAGAAGGTCTGTGCCTCCAGCTATGAAAAAATATTTACCTCTCTCTGAAGGCAGGGCGGAGAGAATTTTTTTCAAGTTTCTCTCTTCAGCAACTTTGAAGTTCTTCATCTGGCCCCCTCCTTTCTCTTCAGAGCTTGAACAACTTTGGCAGGGGTCATAGGAATTTCCCGCACATGAACACCTACGGCGTTGTAGACAGCATTGGCAATGGCAGCAGCAGGCGGAACTCTTGGTGGTTCGCCCAGGCCTTTTGCTCCAAGGATGTTCATGTAGGGGTCGACGATGTCGACAAACACAGGGATTATCTCCGGAGCATCGCAGGAAGTGGCTATTTTGTAGTTTTCAAGGTCGGAATTCACCATCTTTCCCGTGTTTTCGTCCATGAGGCGTTCTTCAAAAAGAGCTGTGCTCAGACCCTGGATGATACCGCCCACGACCTGACTTTCTGCTGTCTGCTTGTTGATGATGCGGCCGCTGTCGTGAGCAGCAACAATCTTGAGAACTCTCACCCTGCCTGTCTCGATGTCAACTTCGACTTCAGCAAAGTGAGCACCGAATGTGTTGTAGGCAAAGCCTTGGGCACGGCCGCCGCATTCGCCGTGGAAAACAAGCTCACGGCGAAGCCGCATGCTGCTGATGAGTTGTTTAAAAGTAATCGATTGCTCAGGGATTTTTGTGTTCAGAAATTTTCCATCTTTGATTTTTACTTCAGAAGGCTCAATGTTGAGACTTCGAGCAGCCTCTTTCTTAAGGTAATCGGCTGTCTTAAGGGCTGCGTCTCTTACTGCCGGAGCTACTGAAGGAGTGGTTGTGCTTCCTCCTGATGAGCCGCACCATGGATAGTCTGTGTTTCCGATTTTGACCGTAATCTCTTCGGGTTTCAGACCGAGAGTTTCGGCAGTGACCACAGCCATGTGGGTGCGGGTTCCTGTTCCCAGATCCTGTGTGCCGCAGACCGTTTCGATACTTGCGTCGCGGTGGATTTTTATCTCGGCCATGGTTCCAGGTCTTCCTATTCCCCACCACATCCCGCTCGCCATTCCAATGCCGCGCCGTTTCCTGCCTCTCCCGCTGCCCGGTTTTTTATTCCGCCGCTGCCACCCTATTAGTTCTGCACCGCTGGTGTAGCACTTATCCAGTCCCTTGGAGGAGTATGGTATTTCGGTCTCACCCCTATTCTTCTGAGAATAATTTATACGGCGAAGTTCAAGAGGGTCAATTCCGATTTCATTTGCAATCTCATCCATCATTCCTTCAAGAGCTAATGCGCCCTGGGGGAATCCAGGTGCTCTCGTGGGACGAGAGGCTCCTGTGTGGGTGTAGACAGTGAATTCCTCCACTTTCACATTCGGGCATTTGTAGAGGTCGATAAGCTGCTCCGAGCATCGGTCACCACGGCCAATTCCGCCGCAGGTATAGTTAGTCATGACCAGGGCTGTCAGCGTTCCGTCTTTTTTGACACCTGCTTTTATTGTTTGACGGCTTGAAGGGCGGTTTCCGACACAGACTGAATTTTCTTTTCTGCTGAGCACAATCTTCACCGGTCTATTTGTCTTTTTTGCCAGGAGGGCAGCGGTAATGGTGTAATCATTTACTCCAAGCTTGCTCCCAAAACCTCCTCCCATGTAGTGATTTATGACTTTTATTCGGCTCGCCGGGATGTTTAGGGCTTGAGCAAGACCATCTCTCACGCTGAATATGGCCTGGGTTGAATCCCAGACCGTAAGCCTTTCTCCTTCCCATCGGGCGACACTGGAGTGGGTCTCAGCCGGGTGGTGGATTTCAACCGCGGTGCGGTAAGTTCGCTCCAGGACCACATCAGCACCCCTAAAGCCTTTCTCAACATCTCCCCGGCTGTATTCGCTGAATTTCTGAACATTCTCTCCTCCGTAAACTCGAGGAGCATCCTTTTCCAGAGCACTTTCTTCGCTGACCACGTGAGGCAGCACCCTGTAATCAACTCTGATTAATTTGATAGCTTCCTCGGCTGTTTTTTCGTCCACCGCTGCTACGGCAGCAACCTGTTCTCCGGCGTATTTGATTCGGCCTTTTTTAAGCTGAAGAGCAGCTTTCACCCCAGGATGATTCAAAGCTTCACTCAGGTCAACCGAGAGAATTTCGGCACAGGCGTGGGGAGACCTCAGTATTTTTCCGCAGAGCATTCCTCTCAGCTTTATATCCTGAGTGAAGGCTGCTTTTCCGGTAACGATTTTTGCTCCGTCAATTCTCGGTGTGTATTTGCTAATCAGTTCGAATTCTTCTTTTTCAGTCAAGGGAGCAGCTTTGGACTCTTCGAACTCCATGTCTCTAAATTCTCTGTAGTAAAGGAGGTTTGAATCTTCAATCTGTGTTGAATAATCTCTATCTGCCATTTTGTGACCTCCTTATCTCCTTTGAGGCGGCCTGGACAGCTTTGTATATCTTGGTGTAATTACCGCAGCGGCAGAGGTTGCCCGCCAGTCCTTGCTTTATTTGCTCCAGGGTTGGATTGCTGTTTTTTTTGAGGAGGCCAACCGAGGACATGATAAATCCAGGCGTGCAGAAGCCGCACTGGTAGCCGTCGTGCTCGATAAAGGTTTTCTGTACCGGATGTAGCTTTCCGTTAGTGGCCAGACCTTCGATGGTTGTTAGATTCTTTCCCTCAGCTCTCACTGCCAGGTAGAGGCAGGAGTAAACGGGCATGCCGTCAACAAGAACAGTGCATCCGCCGCATTGACCGCGGTTGCATATTCTTTTTGTGCCTGTCAGGTTCAGTTTTTCCCTCAGAACATAGAGGAGAGTATCTCCGGCCTCGACTTCGAGGGAGCACGGCCTTCCGTTTATTCTGAATGTGATTCTCTTCTTCGAATAAGCGGAAAGAGCTGCTTCTCCAGCCAGGGGAATTTCTTTTCTGGGACTGATGAGTTTTGGCGCTACTGCAGTACTCAACGCGCCTCCCCCAAATCCTTTTAAAAAATCTCTTCTAGTTAAGGCTTTCTTTTTCCTTTGTTTTTTGTTTTGCATGGGAATTCTCCGAGAAAATTCGGACTTAAAGGCATGAGTGGATTATAATTTTCTTCACTATTTTTGGCAAGAAAGATATAATTAAGCCGAATTTTGACTTTTGAGCATAATTTTAATTGATGAGGAAAAGCAGAAAAATAGGTGAAAATCCTGAGTTTAAGGTTAAATTTTATTCCGGATACAGAAAAGAGGAGACCCCGAGGTCGATTGTGGTTGGGGAGAAAGAGTTTAGGATAAAAGAAGTTCTGGAGAGAAAAAGAGTAAGGGATGTTAAAACAGATAAAGAGTGTGAGGTTTTTATCTGTCTTTTAGAAAAGGATAAAGTGAAGATTGAGAAACTCAGCTCAGGCGAGTGGTCTCTTACCTTCCTCGATAACGAGGCAGGGTCTTAACCTTCCATAAAAATTTTCCTTTGATTGAACAAATTCAGATATTTTTTCGTATATCCATAAAAAAGAGGAATGGGTGGAGAGAAGACGTAGATGGAGAGAAAAGGAGAGGAAAAAATGCGAACGAGAAGGCCGATTAGAAGGAAGCTCAGACAGGAAAAAGAGGTTTTCTTCGTTTTTTTCATTGTTCTGGGGCTGATGTCTCCCCGCTTTTCTTTTTCGGCTGAAAGGCCGGTGCTTAATGTGCCCAGGTTTATCCATCCTCCAAAGATTGATGGAGTGATTGAAAATCCTTTATGGGAAGAAGAAGCACTCAAAATCGAGAATTTTTTTCAGCTGGCCCCCAAGGAAATGGGTGAGCCTTCGGAAAAGACTGTGGCTTATGTCGGCTATGACAGAAAGAATATTTATTTTGCTTTTCGTTGCTATGATTCTGAGCCGAAGAAAATCCGGGCCACTGTCACCAACCGTGATGGATGTATAGATGATGATTGGATAGCTTTCTTTATCGATACTTTTAATGAGAAAAGAAGGGCATTTGCCTTTATCATCAACCCTCTGGGAATTCAGATTGACTCAATCCGAACCGAAGAGGGTGGCGGTGATAACATGGACCTTAGCTGGGATACAGTCTTCTATTCTCACGGAAGGATTGATAAGGAAGGGTATACGGTGGAGGTAGCCATTCCCTTCAAGAGTCTTCGCTTTCCGGATGCTGAAAAGAAAGTCTGGGGGCTTAATCTCGCCCGGAATATTCCCCGGAAGGGAGAGATTATCCTCTGGCCAGCCTTTACCAGAAAAATACCCGGTGTTCTGGCTCAGGCAGGAGACATTATCCTTGAAGGAAGGCTCGAAAAGGGAAAAAATCTTGAAATCATGCCTGTTGTTACTTCTCTTACCACCAATGAAAAAAATATCAACCTGAGGCCTGGAGTTAATATCAAATACGGTGTGAGCTCAGACCTTACGCTGGATGCTACCTTCAACCCTGACTTCAGCCACATTGAGGCCGATGCCCCTCAGATTGATGTCAACCGGAGATTCGCCCTTTACTACCCAGAGAAAAGACCTTTTTTCCTCGAAGGAATGGAAATCTTCCAGTTTCCAGAGATAGACATCGTTTACACCCGGAGAATTATAGAGCCTATTGTGGGAGCAAAGGCAACAGGAAAAGTGGGGAGTTTCACTTACGGTTTTCTCTCAGCCTACGACCTCAGCCCGACGGAGAGTCTGTGGGATATTTCAGGCGGTGGAGGAAACGGAAAGGATAAGGCACTCTTTAACATTTTCCGCTTGAAAACAGATGTTTTCAAAGAGTCCTATCTGGGATTCTGTTTTGCTGACAAGGAAATCGACGGCTCTTACAACAGGGTAGCAGGTATCGATGGGACGTGGAAGTTTGAGAATAAATATTTTTTTAATTTCCAACTTGTGGCCTCGAAAACAAAGTACGGCGAGGAGGAAACAGGAATAGCTCCGGCAGTTTATGCTGAGTCTTTCTATTTTTCCAAACACTGGTCAGCGGGTGGGTACTGGATGTCTATCCACCCTGATTTCATCGCTTCCTCTGGGTTTGTCAACAGGGCCGATTACAAATCTTACGGTGCTTTCACCAACTTCCGCTTCTATCCCGAGAAAAAATTCCTGAATGTGGTGGGATTCGGATTCAGAGCAGGTCAGCGCCATGACTATTTTGGGAGCTCTCTTCAGGACAAGTGGGCAAACGCAAACATCTATCTAGAGTTTAACCAGTTCAGCAGGATGAACATCAATTTTTCTGCCTCAATGGAAAGATACGGAGGCCTGAACTTCAACAAAAAATCCTTTAACATCAACGGAAACACAAATATCATAGGCTGGCTCCCATTCGGTTTTTACTTCGAGATTGGCGACAGTATTTTTTACGACCCTGATAATCCTTTCCTAGGTTTCAGTTATGTCCTCGGTTGTTTTCTCAATTTCAAGCCGAGCAAGAGATTGCAGATGCAGGTTGAATACAGCAGGTACAACTTCTGGCAGGAAAGGGGTGGTCCGCTGCTCATTGACTTTAATGTCATTCGACAGCGGACAACATATCAGATTTCAAAAACCCTTTCCCTGAGGGCAATCATCGACTATAATTTCTTCGATAAAGAAGCCTACGGAAGTTTCCTTGTAAGCTGGATTTTAAGGCCGGGCACGGTTTTTTTCCTCGGGCTGGATACGAATTACCTCAGGAATGAGCTGGGTAGCTTCGAGCGTTCTGCCTACAGTGTGTTTGTGAAATTTTCATACTGGTGGAGGATATAAAGAGGAATCTCTGAATAGAGAATAAAAATTGCAGATTTGGAAACAGAAATGTTTCCATTTTAGGATCAGCTCTTGGGGAACTTCGCCTTTATAGATATAATATCAATATGAGCCTTGACTTTTTAGTCAATCTGGATTCCTTCCAGAGCCTTATCGATTCGATAAGGAATAAAGAAAAAGGAATAGGAGTAACCGGCCTTATCGAGCAGGCAAAACCCTACTTTCTCTCTTTTCTCGCGCTGGAAGCTGGGAGGCAGATTGTTTTTATAAGACCCTTCTCCTATCCACTCTCAGGTTTTGAGGAGCAGTGCCGTTTTTTTCTCTCTACATGGTCAAGATCTTCATCGCTAAAAACTCTTCCTGCCTTAACTGATGAACCCTATCAAGAAATATTTCCTTCGCTTGATTCAACAGCCTCCCGGATGAAATTTTTTTACTCTCTCATTCATGCTGCGCCGCAGCTGATTCTCACCAATTTACCAGCTCTTCTGAAGCCGATTCCTTCACCTCAAAATCTCCGCAGTCTTTTCCTTGAGCTTGAAGCAGGTACAAATTTCGAACGCGACCGTCTTCTCAGTCTGCTTGATGAGTATGGATACATGCGGGAAGACCTTATTGCTTCAAGAGGGGAGTATGCCTGGAGGGGAG
Organism: Candidatus Aminicenantales bacterium; assembly: GCA_046760305.1. Lineage (GTDB taxonomy): Bacteria > Acidobacteriota > Aminicenantia > Aminicenantales > Aminicenantaceae > JBHIDX01. The sequence goes on along the minus strand of JBHIDX010000002.1, from coordinate 4,756 downwards.
GAATTGTGGATGTCTTTTCTCCCTGGGAAACCTATCCATACAGGATAGAGTTCAGGGGTGATGAGATTGCGTCGCTCCGTGAATTTGATCCATCTACCCAGCGCACTTTGAGAAGGGTGGAGAGTGTTCTCATCCCTTCCACCAGAGAGTATTCAGGCTCAAGGGAGTTTATGTCTGAAAGGGAGGAGCTTGTCCCTTTAACAGACTTACTCGAGGAGCCTGTTTATATCATTGACAGCTTCGAGCAGGTAAAAGAGGAATGGGAAGCTACCCTTGATGACCTGCAGAGACAGTACACAGAGATGAGTAAAAAAGGAAATCTCTGTCTCTCTCCTGATGAAATCTATCCTTCATCCCTCTGGGAGTCTATAAAAAGGGAGTCCGTACTTATTCATGAGCTTCTTCCTCATCCCCAGGAAAAAACATTCTCCTTTCCCTTCCAGTCTGTGCCCAGGTTTGAAAACAGGATTCCCTTTTTTCTTGATTTTCTCAAGAGGCTGCTGAGTGAGGGTGAACGCTGCTACATATATCTTTCCGGAGAAGGAAAAAGAGAGAAACTTGCCAGCCTTCTCGCCCAGCACCGCATTCCCTACCGCAAATCTAGCTCGTTCTTTGAATCTCCCACACAAGAGGAGGTAATTCTTCTCCTTGGCGGTCTGGAGCAGGGCTTCAGCTTTCCCAGAGAGAAAGTGGTCTTCTTTTCCGAGCGTGATATTTTTACCGAGGAAAAAGTTATCGTCAGCCGCCATCCTGTGAGGCCGTTTATCTCTCATTTTCAGGATCTCAAGCGCGGAGATTATGTTGTCCATACTGACTACGGCATCGGCATTTTCAACGGGCTGGGCAGAATGCAGGTTGATGGAAGCGAGCATGAATGTATCGAAATCCTTTACCGGGATGATGACAGGCTTTATGTTCCAGTTGAAGACCTGAACCTGGTTCAGAGATACACAAGAGTTGGAAATTATCTTCCCCAGCTTTCCAAGCTCGGCACTCCTTACTGGGAAAAGACCAAGGCCAGGACGAAGAAGGCGATCGAGAAAATGACCCGGGAGCTGCTCCAGCTTTATGCCCAGAGGAAAGCAGTGAAAGGATTCAGGTTTAGTCCTGAAGGAGCATGGCAAATTGAGTTTGAGAGGCTGTTTGAGTATGAGGAAACAGAAGACCAGGTTCGTTCTATCAAGGAAGTCAAGAGGGATATGGAATCCGAATTTCCGATGGATCGTCTTCTCTGCGGTGATGTGGGTTACGGCAAGACAGAGGTAGCCATGAGGGCATCTTTCAAAGCAATCATGGACGGCAAGCAGGTGGCGGTCCTCTGCCCGACAACTGTGCTCGCCAGCCAGCATCTAAAGACATTCAGAAATCGAATGCTTCTCTTTCCAGTAAGAGTTGAAGCCTTAACCAGACTTCAACGAAAAAGCGAGCAGAAAAGAATTGTCGAGGACCTGAAAAAGGGGCTTGTAGACATCGTAATCGGAACTCACCGGCTTCTTTCTGAAGATGTTATCTTCCATGACCTCGGACTCCTTGTTATCGACGAAGAACAGAGATTTGGAGTGAACCACAAGGAAAAAATAAAAAAAATGAAGGCCAACATCGATGTTCTTACCCTGACAGCAACACCGATTCCCCGCACTTTAAACCTTTCCCTCGCCGGCCTGACCGATATAAGCCTTATAGAGACCCCTCCCCGGGATAGGCTTGCCGTTCATACTGTGGTCACCCAGTACAATCCCAAGCTGATTGCTTCGGCCATAAAAACAGAGTTGAACCGCGGTGGCCAGGTCTATTTTGTTCACAACAGGATAGAAGATATCGATCTCGTGGCCAGCAGGATCGAGAAACTTGTTCCCTGGGCAAAAGTGGTGGTTGTTCACGGCAGGATGCCAGGAGCCTTGCTCGAGCAGCACATGATTGATTTTATCAACTGCAGATATAATGTTCTTGTTTCCACGACTATTATCGAGAACGGAATTGATATCCCTCTGGTGAACACTCTCATCGTCAATCGCGCAGACCGATTTGGTCTGGCTCAGCTCTACCAGCTCAGGGGAAGAGTGGGACGTTCCTCCCGGCAGGCCTTTGCTTACTTTCTTGTTCCTCCTTTTACTGAGCTCAATCGTGAGGCAAAGGAGAGGTTGAAGGCCTTGAAAGAATTCAGCGAACTCGGCTCTGGTTTTCGGCTCGCAGCTAAAGACCTGGAGATTAGGGGGGCAGGGAACCTTCTGGGAGCCCAACAGCATGGCTATATGGAAGCTGTCGGCTTTGATTATTTCATCTACCTTTTAGAGGAAACGATAAAAGAATTCAAAGGGGAGAAAGCAGAGGAGGTAAAGAGCAGAATTAACCTCAAGGTGGAGGTTGGAATCCCGGAGGATTATATCCCTCAGACTAACCTCAGGTTGAGCCTCTATAAAAGAATAAGCTCTGTTGAGAGCCTGGACGAAATAGAAGAAATAAGAGAAGAAATCGAGGACAGATTTGGACTCCTTCCCTCTTCAACCTCAAAACTTCTTCACTATGGAACCATCAAATTCCTGGCACAGAAGAAGAAAATTAAAACAGTGGACAGGATTGGAGAGCGGCTTGTTTTTACCTTTTTTCCTTCCACTCAAACTGAGATTGAAAGAATGAGGCGGCTGATGGAAAAGCGCTCAGGAAGCATTACTCCTCAAGGTGTAATGAGCATACCGCTTAATACTCGGGATGAAGAATCTATCCTGGATGAAACGATAAGTATCTTGAAGGAGTTATAGTGGTGTAATATAATGAGTTTTGCTGTTATGAAAAAAGCGAGAGAGAGTAAGAATCTTCTGTTTTATACATTCTTAATTTTCACTCTTTTTTTTACCGCTTGCAGAGAAAAAGGGGAGGGAAATTTTCCTGATGATTATGTTCTCCAGGAGTTTCAAACAGAGGGTAACGTTGTCCTCAGGGTGGAAGGTACAAAATATTATGCTTCAGATTTTGAGAATTACCTCCGGAATATAGTCGGGAGTGCTTCTCGGGAACTCGGAGAGGAGTCGCTGAGCCGGCTTTTTGATAAATATGTGGATGAAAAACTACTTCTCCAGGGTGCCCGGAATATGGGAATATTTCTTACTTCAGAGGAAGAAAGAGATTATCTTGCTTCACTCAGAAATCAATTCTGGCAGGAAAACAGAGACATGACTGACTTCGACACCCAGAGCCTGTTTGATAAGCTGATGGTAGAGAAATACAGCTCTCAACTGGTTAAAAACATCAAAATAGAGGATGAGGAAATCAGCGATTATTATGATGCCCACAAAAAAGACTTTCTTCAATCTGAAAGAGTGAAAGTGAGTCAGATTCTTCTCAGTACAGAGGACAAGGCGGTTGAGATTTTGGGAAGACTAAAGGGTAAATCTGAAGATGAATTTCGAAAAGTAGCCAGGGAAGAATCTATAGGACCCGAAGCTGGGAAAGGCGGTGAAATGGGATGGTTTGAGATGGGTCAACTTCCTTACGAAATGGAAAAAGTGGTCTTTTCCCTAGGCGAAGGCGAACTGAGCCAAGTGGTTGAATCTCCTTACGGCTTTCATATTTTCAGGCTTGACAGGCGCTCTGGACTTGAGCTTATCCCTCTGGAGAGAGCTGCACCTGAGATAAAATTGAGACTTATCGAACAGAAAATAAGGGAAAAAATCACACAGCATATCGGGGAGCTAAAAAAGACATTAAACTGGGAGATAATGCCACAAAATCTATCATTCAACTATAAGAGAAAGGCGTCATGAAAAAGATTGCAATATTTTTTATTTTCTTATTTGCTTTTACTCATTTGTTCGGAGGTGAGGAGGTAGTCGAAGAGATTGTGGCCATTGTAAATCAGGACATCATTACCCGTTCAGATTATGAAAACCAGCTCCGCAACATTTATCAGATCCTGAGGTCGCAATACAAGGGTGAGGAGTTTCAGAAGCAGTTCACCCAGGCCAAAAACAGACTTCTGGAGAGTATGATCAGAGAAACGCTTCTCCTTCAGGAAGCTAAGAAAAGAGGAATAGATGTTTCCGAACAGGTTAGGCTTAACATTGAAGACATAAAAAAGCAGTATGGCTTGCAATCAGACGAACATTTAAGAAGGGAGCTTGCCAAGCAGGGTTTGACTCTGGAGGAATGGAAAAGGCAGTTCGAAGAAATGCTTCTCAAGCAGGCAGTTATCTATCAGGAAGTGGACAGCAAAATAGCACTGGACGATTCAGAGATCGTGAGCTACTACAAATCTCACTCTGAAGAATTCATTGAGCCTGAAGAATACAAGCTGAGAGCTATCTATCTTTCTTCCTCGGGAAAAACGCAGGAAGAGCTGGAGTCAAAGAAAGAAGAAATATTGAGTCACCTCGAAAAAGGTGAAGATATGGCTCAGCTTGCCTCCAAATATTCGGAGGGGCCTGAGAAGGATTCTCAGGGAGATTTGGGAAGCTTTAAGAAAGGCGAGCTGGCAAAGAATCTGCAGCAGGAGGTGGAAAAGCTCGAACCAGGAGAGCACACAGCCTGGATAGACATTGCCAACGGTTGTTATCTCCTCAAGCTTGAAGAAAAGAAGGAGAAGAGACTGAAGCCCTTCGAAGAAGTAAGAGAGGAGATTGAGAACAAGTTGTTTATGGAGAGAAAAAGAAAAAAAGAGGAAGAATTTTTCAAGAAACTAACGGAAAGTAATTTTGTCAAAATTCTCATTCCTGTCCCTGAAGAGGCGAAGATAGAGAAACAATAAAAAGGAAAAATAGGG
>JBHIDX010000001.1:0-103272 GCA_046760305.1 Candidatus Aminicenantales bacterium | reverse complement strand
TTATATCTTATAGACTCTTATAGTTTATATTTTAATTAAATTGGTTGCGTATCCCTCGATTTCTGAATAATCCTGGTTATCTTATTTTCGTAAAAATACGCTAGCGTGAAAATCTGTTTACAACCTTTGCCTTACTTCAACCTTGTGCATAAACAACTGTTGACATAAAATCAAGAAAATGACTTCTTTTCCCTGAATAACTTAGTCCTGATTCTGGCATGTAATATGCAATGCAGAAACTTGATATGTCTTTACAGAGAAAAAAAGGCTTCTCTCTTCTAGAACTCCTTATCTCCATCTTCCTTTTTTCCCTGGTCTTAATCTCCACTGCTCAGGTTATAGTTTCTTCATTTCTTGTTAACAAGGAGGCAGAGTTTATTCTGCGTCTCACAGATGCTGCCTCCTTCACCCTTGAACAATTAAAGGCTCTTTACCATCAAGGCCATGACCTAGAGCAGAGTTCGAGCTTGCTGAAGGAAATAATGGATGGAGAAAAATTCAAGAGAATATACGAACTGAAGAATGTTTCCCCTTATCTCGAGAGAGTTGAGCTCAAGCTTTTTTCTGAAGATAGTCCTCAAAAGAAACTTAAAGTTGCTCTACTTTTTTTAAAAGAGGGCCGCTTCTAAACTCAAAAGCATGGCTAGCCCGAAGTACGAAAAAATGCCGGCAATTATGAATAAAATAAAGAAAAAAGCATCCCAACCTCTATGGGGAATGACTCTCTGGTCTCCTTCTCCTGGGTTTACTTCTCTGGAGAGTATAATCAGCCTGGCGCTCTCCCTGCTGCTCATCCTTTCCTGTCTTGAATTTCTTTTCTTTGCTCGCCAAGCCTTTTTTAAACTTAAATCAACAGAGGAGAGGACTCAGGCTGCTCTCCTGGCGATAGAAAGAATAAAAAAAGATGTGCAACAAGGCGGGCTGGGAATCCAACTTCCTTTAAGCCTTGGCCTGCTGAGTGGAATTACAAAGGAGGGAAAAGGTGTTGTCATTACCAGCCTGGATAAAACCTACAGCCTCCTCTCTGACCTTCTCCCTGGGGAAACCAGCCTCAGACTGGAAACAACAAAGGGCCTTAAAAAAAAGACAGAAATCTGTCTTTCAGACGGGATAAAGGCTGAACTAAAGCTAATAAATGATATCAACAGCAACTCTATCATCCTCTCCTCTCCCTCAGAGAATTATTACCCCAGAGAAAGTGCCATGCTTCTTTCTCTGAGGAAAGTTTTTCTTTTCTTCGATGAAAAGAACCAGAAAATAAGACGAAAAGTAAACCTCAGCTCTGCTCAGCCTTTGCTTGAGGAAGTCTTAAATGCAAGCCTTTCTTATGAGGAAAAAAAGAATCTTCTCACGATTTTCTTCTCCCTGAAAGGAAGCAAGGAAAAAACACATGAGTTTCATTTCTTCGCTAAAAACATCGCCCTATCCATCACCCGGAAGTAAAACTGCTCCAGGAAGAAAAGGAGCTGTGAGCTTTATCTTTGCCTTCATGATCTTTCTCTTCTCAATCTTTAGCTTGAGCCTTGTCGTTCTCACTCACCTTCATCTCAGGCTGAGTTTGAACAGGAGGAACCTGGTCCTCATCGAGTACTCCGCTGAGAACGGCATAAAACAGGGAGTGGGTACGCTTCTCAGCCTCCTCAAGCCTTATTCCTCCCCACAGCCACTCTCAAGAGAGGAATTTGAAAAATTACGAGAGATGGCCTTATCTTCGGGAAAGATGTTCATCGAGAAAGTTTTAGGAGAGAATATCCCTCTCTGCAGTTCAGAAACCTGGGAACATCAGTGCTGGAAGAATGAAGTCCAGCTTCTAAAAAAGAAATTCGTAGAAAATGAACATTGCTTCCGAATTCTCTTCGAGGTACTCATCGACTCTGAAGGAAAGATAAAAAACTTCAGGCTCAGAAAAAAAGCAGAATTCTCAGGCTTGACCGAAATTTTCGCAGGCAATGTACCCCTCTCGCTTTTTCCTCTTATTATCGAGAAGAAAATGAGTCCTGAAGAAAAAGCAAATTTTTTCCAAAAAAATTCCATCCAGCTCAGCCAGGCGATAAACAACACTTTTCTCTCACCGTCTAATTTTCCTGAAACTCAGCTTATTCCAGAAGAGATAAGCAAAGCTCTTGCCCTGGCTTTTAAGGTTAAAATATTCAAGCCCCAGGATTTATCCAACTCTGAATTGAGGTTCTTCCTCGGTCTTGAGGTAAACAACGATCCTGTCCCGGAAGCAGTATATCTTATCCAGGACAACCTTGGATTGGGAGGAATTTATGTCGAAGGAGATGTAGAGGAGATAATTTTCGCCCTGGAAAATTCTTATCAGATTATTCACTTCAAGATGAAATCAGGCGAGTGGAGATTAAAATACAGCCCGCTGGAGAGAAGAACTATTTTTTCCACTCCTGAAAAAGAGATAACCTTTGACCTTCTTCCACTCGAAATTGTGATTATCAGCGGAAATGTCAATTCACTTGCAGGAGGGAGGATCGATTCTTGGGGGCAATTAAAAAAAGTTGAGGAAGAAATACCTTCTCTTCTTCAGGATGCACAATTGACGATTATTGCCTCAGGGAAAATATCCATATCCTCCCACCTCCTCCAGCAGGGTCTAAGCCAGCTGGAGGGAGTTCCATACCTGAAAGAGAATCCGGGCGGTCTTGTTCTCTTTTCAACAGGAAAAGACATCTGGAAAGGAACACCAGAAGAGGGAGGGATCGAAATTTCCGAGAATTCACCTCAAGAGATAAAGATTCAAGCTGAGGTAGTAGCTTCAGGCAAGGGATTCAGCATCATTGGAGAGGGAAAAAATGTAACCCTCATCGGCAGCCTTCAGTCATCTGATTACTTCTCAAGCGGAAACAGCCTGAGCCTAGATTTTAAGAGCTCAGGGATGGATTTTGATTCGACATCTCTCTTCTTACCACTAACAAAAGAACCCATCATCTTTGTTTCCCTTTTTTCAGCCTCTGGATGGGAGGAATTAGAATGAGAAGAGGATTTTCATCTCTTGATGTCCTTCTTTCGGTTTTTATTGTCGCTCTTGTGGCTTATGTGGCTTCCAGCTCTCTTCTCTCTTTAAGACCAAAATACGTCCTCCAAAAATCTCTTTGGGAAATCCACACCTGCCTCCACGCTGCTCGCTACCAGGCAATAATCAAGGGTGAAAAAGTCAGAGTTAGATTTTTCCCCTCAGGCTACAGCATTGACACCTATGATGATGTTCGCAAGACTTGGATGGCAGAGAAGAAACACTCTCTTGAAGGTGTTAACTTCGAGGCAAACAACAGCCCTTGTTTTCACCCCAACGGAGCAGTTTCAAATCTTGCTTCGATTTATGTCTGGAATTCATGGGGAAGATATAAAATCAGTGTGGCTATCACTGGGAGAGTGAAAATAAAGAGGGAAAAGTGAGAAGTGAAAAGTGAAATGGGAAAAGAACGTGAAGCGTAAGGTGTAAAGAGTGAAGGGATAAAGCGAGAAAAGGTGAAGGGTTAAGGGTTAAAGATAAAAAGAAAAATACAATTTTAAGGTTCTACATATTGTTTCATCCTCCTTTTATGTATTATTATGGAAAAAATGACTTATGAGGAGGAAAAAGGGATGAAAAAGACACATCTAGCAATTTTGCTTATTCTATTAATTCTGGTTCCGCTAAGCTCTTCTGCCCAGGAACCCTACAAGCTCCCTCCCAAGGAAGTGATAGATATCGTCAGCGCTCCCCCGCCACCAAGAGCTATCATAAGCCCTAACAGGGAAGCGCTCCTGCTTGCCGAATACGAAGTTATGCCCTCCATCGAATATATGGCTCAGCCTCTCCTCCGACTCGGTGGAATGAGGATCACTCCCAGATACAACAGCCGTCAGCAGACAACTTTTTACACCAGAATGACAATTAAAAACATCAGAAAAGAGAGGATAGTGAGAATTGAAGTCCCGGAGAACGCAAAACTGGGATTTCCTCGCTGGTCTCCTGATGGAGCCTGGATTGCCTTCACCCGTCTGGCCGAGAATGGCACGGAACTTTGGCTAGCCAATGCTCAAACTGGAAAAGCAAAAGCTCTTACCGGACCAATAATAAACGCCACTCTCAACTCGGGTTTCGCCTGGCTGGATAAAAGCCGGCTGCTTGTTTTCACCGTCATTGAGGAACGTAGTGCTCCACCAAAGAAACCCCAAATCCCTATCGGACCAAATATCCATGAAACCTCAGGTAAAGTCTCTAAAGTAAGAACCTACCAGGACCTAGTTAAAGACTCCTATGACGCGAAGCTGTTTGAATATTACACAACATCCCGCATAAAGGAGATTAACATTGTATCAGGCAGGGAGCGCACCCTGGGTGAAGCAGGCATCTACCTTTTTGCCCAGCCTTCGCCTGATAAGAATTTCCTACTCGTTTACAGGATAAAAAAGCCTTTTTCCTACAGTGTTCCCTACTATTATTTTTCTCATACTCTAGAAATCTGGGACAGGAAAGGTAACCTCATCCACCTCCTGGCCGACCTCCCCACTGCTGATGAAGTCCCCATCAGGGGAGTTCCTAGTGGACCAAGGTCAGTTGGATGGAGACCGTTGAAACTTGCCACTCTCGTCTGGGTGGAAGCGCTGGACAACGGTGATCCGGAAAAAGAAGTTCCTCACAGGGATAGGCTCATGGCTCTCTCCTCTCCTTTTACAGGAGCCCCTGAAGAAATCGCTAAAATCAGCCACAGGTATTCAGGCCTTGACTGGTTACAATCCGGTCAAGAAGCCCTGCTCACCGAGTACAACTGGAAGAAAAGGTGGAGAACAACCTATCTTTTAAATGTTGATGACAAAAACTCTCAACCCAAAAAAATCTTCGACCTCAGCAGCCAGGATGTTTACAACAATCCCGGCCGTCCCGTGTATATGACAACTGAAAACGGGGAAAGGGTTGTGCTTCAGGAAAAGGACTGGATTTATCTTGCCGGAAGTGGATCCTCTCCAGAAGGAGATTTCCCATTTCTTGACAAATTTAACCTCAGGACGCTACAAAATAAACGCCTCTTCCGCTCGGCTGATAAAACCTATGAATACTTCGTGGATTTTGCCGGAAATACTAGAGATAAAATAATTACCAGATACGAATCAAAGACAGAAGCACCAAATTACTATCTTGTTCGTTTGAGTAATAAAAGCCGGAAAAAGCTCACCGACTACAAAGACCCTGCTCCTCAACTGACAGGAATGAAGAAAGAGCTGATAAAATACAGAAGAGAAGACGGGATAGAGCTCTCAGGTACACTCTACCTTCCTCCAGATTACAAGGAAGGAGAAAGGCTTCCGCTCGTCATCTGGGCCTACCCGCGCGAATACAGTGACCCAAGAGTGGCCGGACAGGTAAGAGGTTCACCATACAGGTTTACTTTTTTTCGGGGGACCTCACAGCTCTTCTTCATAACTCAGGGATATGCTGTGCTCGACGGCGCCAAGATGCCTGTTGTCGGTGATCCTAAGACGATGAATGACACCTTTATCGAGCAGATAGTGTCCAGTGCCAAAGCAGCAATTGACAAGCTCAATTCCATGGGGCTGATTGACCCTGAACGGGTTGGCGTGGGCGGTCACAGCTACGGTGCTTTCATGACAGCCAATCTTCTTGCCCACTCCGACCTTTTTGCTGCCGGCATTGCCCGCAGCGGGGCTTACAACAGGACGCTTACACCTTTCGGCTTCCAGAACGAAAGAAGAACTCTCTGGCAGGCACCTGAAATCTACTTCAAAGTCTCTCCCTTCATGCACGCTGACAAAATAAACGAACCCATTCTCCTCATTCATGGTGAACTCGACAACAACTCAGGCACTTTTCCCATTCAGTCCCAGCGGCTCTTTCATGCCCTGAAAGGCCATGGTGCCACGGCCCGTCTCGTCATGCTTCCTTATGAGAGTCACGGTTACAGGGCAAAAGAATCAGTCCTTCATGTTTTGGCTGAGATGTTTGAGTGGTTTGATACCTACGTCAAGAAAAAGAATTAAGTTCAATCATTCTCAGAGAGGATTGAAATGCGGAAAATATATTTCCTCATCCCCCTATTCTTATTACTTATTTTCCACCAGTCTTCCCCTCAATCAGTTCCTTCTAACGAAATCTGGAAAGACTCAAGTGAATTCCCCATCTCGAAATGGCTAAAGCTTGGTCCATTCCGAGCTTATTTGCCCTCTTTCCATAAAGATAGAAGCAAAGGATTTACTGTTGCTGATTTACTCGAATACGAAAATATCACCATTTCCAGGTTGAATCCCAAGGAAAACACACTCTTTGTCTGGCACGACAGGACAGCAGCTACCTGGCAGGTAGTTGAAGGAGGCGAAAAAGGGATTGAATTAAAAAAAAGCCCTCATTACCCTTCCCTCGTCTATCTCGGAGTCTACGTCGACGTCCTTCGCTGGTTAAAAGTGAGAGTATCATGCCGCACCTCTCAGCTTCTCAGCATCTATCTCGACGGGAGAAAAGTGGGAAACAAAAAAGACACCAGGCAGAGCAGGGTAGCGGCAGAATTAAAACTCGAAAGGGGAACACACCTCCTTCTCTTAAAAACTGTCTATGACCCTCATTCTCAAGCCGACTGGAACATATTTTCCTTTATCAAGCTAGAAAGCGAAGGAAGTCCATCCGATATCAGCCTATCAATTTCTCCGACCCAGAAAATGAACATTTCACACCTTCTCGATACGCCCAGAATCACAGGCCTGGCCATATCTCCTCAAGGCAACATGGCAGCTCTAACCCTCCGTAAAAGCCTCCCTCCGAGTAATGAAACAGAATCCTGGGTTGAAATTTATTCACTGCCCGAAAGACGCCTCATCCATACCTACCGTGGAGGAATGAAAATTTCTGGCCTCCGATGGGTTCCTGGAGGAAAGAGATTTACCTACACCACCCACAAAAATTCAGAAGCGAGTATCTGGCTTGTTGACCTTGAAGCAGGGACTTCAACTCCTCTTGTTGAAAAGGTAAAGAATCTCGAAAACCACATCTGGTCTCCGGATGGAACATTCCTCATCTACTCCGTGACAGAGAAGCCGGACAACCGCCTCCAGAGTGTGAAGAGATTCAGGAACCTTGCTGACAGAGAGCCTGGTTGGCGAAATAGAACTTATCTCTACAAACTTACACTCCCGGATCGAGCTCGAGAGAGGTTAACCACAGGTGAACTCTCTTCCTATTTTCAGAGCATAAGTCCTGATGGCAGGAAGCTTTTATTCACCCGCTCAATCATAGACTATACAGAGCGTCCATACCAAAAAACTGAACTCTACTCTCTCAACCTCACCACCCTCGAAGCTGAGCTGGTATGGGAAGGAAAATGGTTTAGGCATGCCTGTTGGGATCCCAGAGGCGAAAAAATCCTCATCCTGGGCGGTCCTTCAGCTTTCGGTGACTTGGGGCAAAACATAATAAAAGGAACTCTGCCCAATGAGTACGACACCCAGGCTTATCTCTACAACCCTGAAGAGCATGAAACTCAGCCCCTCACCAGAAATTTTAACCCCAGTATAAACCAAGCAGCCTGGAGTGCTGGAGGAGATTCTATCTACTTTCTCACCACTGACCGCTCTTATCGCCATCTCTACCGCTACAACCTTAATAAAAAGACATTCTCCCTCATTGACAGTGGAGTTGAAGTTATCGAATTCATAGATTTTGCCAGGAATAAACCTCTAGCCATCTACACAGGCTCAAGCGCCAGCATGCCTCAGAAATCTTTCGTTATTGACCTTAAAAAGCAGGAATACCATCTCCTAAGCTTTCCCGGAAAAGAAAATTTCAAGGATGTAAAGCTGGGAAAAGTTGAGCGCTGGACCTTCAGGAACAAGCACAACATTGAAATCGAAGGTCGCATTTATTATCCCCCTGACTTCGACCCGGGGAGAAAATATCCCTGTCTTGTCTATTATTATGGCGGTACAAGTCCTGTTACAAGAGAATTCGGCGGGAGATATCCGAAGAATCTCTATGCAGCCAAGGGATATGTGGTTTACGTCCTTCAGCCGAGTGGAGCTATCGGCTTTGGACAGAAATTCTCAGCCTTCCATGTCAACGACTGGGGAATGATTGTTGCTGACGAAATCATCGATGGCGTAAAAAAATTTCTGGACGCTCATCCGTTTGTTGAGACAAAACAGGTAGGATGCATCGGAGCTTCATACGGTGGATTTATAACTATGCTCCTCCTTACCAGAACAGATATTTTCGCTACAGCTGTGGCCCATGCTGGGATAAGTTCGATTTCCAGTTACTGGGGAGAAGGATACTGGGGGTATGCCTACAGCGCCTATGCTGCTCCCAACAGCTTTCCCTGGAACAGGAAAGACATTTTCGTCAATCAAAGTCCGCTCTTCAATGCTGATAAAATCACTACTCCTCTCCTCCTCCTTCACGGTTCAGAAGACACCAATGTTCCTCCTGGCGAAAGCACCCAGCTTTTCACAGCCCTTAAAATTCTTGGCAAAGAGGGAGAATACATCCAGATCTTAGGCGAAAACCACCATATTTTGACCTATAATAAAAGAATCATGTGGACTAAAACAATCCTCGCCTGGTTTGACCGGTACCTCAAGAACCAGCCAGAATGGTGGAACGAACTCTATCATCCAGAATAGAAAATGGTTGAGAGCGATTCTCACACATTCTGTGAAAAAACTTGTGGAAAAGCGTAAGATTATGTAGATAAAGAGTTGAAATTCATAAGTTTCACGCAGAGTGCCCAATTTCTGGGTATCAAAGCGTGAAATTTCAATGGAGGGAAAATGAAAAGAATAACATGTTTAACTCTCTTAATCCTTTCTTTTGCTTTCCTGACCGGACTTTACTTCTTCGTGTCTCCACTCCCTGCCCAGCAGCAGGTCATGGTAAAAGAAGTAGCTCCCTTTGTTTACTGCTGCCTTCACCACAAGGGACCCTTTACTGACATTCAGAATATCATCGGAAAAATGTGGCAGGCCATGCAGAGCCAGGGTATTTTCCCCATGGGAGCAATGATTGGAGTTTATTACAATTCACCCGGAGAGGTTAAAGCAAGTGAGCTGGAATGGGAAATTGGTTTTCCGATTTCTGTCCAGAACCGAGTACTCGCCCCCCTTGAAAAAAAGAGATGGGAATATAAAAGCGTGGCTTCGTCACTTCATATCGGTCCCTATGAAGAGACGGGAAGAACGATTGATAAGATACTGAAATGGATGGAAGAGCACAATTTTTCTCCTACTGGACCTATCTTGGAAAGATACCTTGACCAGAACCCTTCAAAGGTCAGACCCGAAGAACTGAGGACAGAAATCTGGATTCCCTGTAAAATAACAAAATAGAAGAATCCAGTTTAACCTGAATCATAGCCACTAGAAGACTAGTCTTAATAGGTCACCTCCCTTCCTCTTTTTCCCCATAAAACACGGCTAGGAAAATCCCCTCAAAATTCCTTAAGGGGGGCGATTTACTAATTTTCTAAACTACCTTATCCTCTATTTAAAAGCACAAATTTTCGGAATCATAAACAAGATGCCTGCAGGCAATTGATGATAGAGAAGCGGAAAAAACAAAAAAAATCTCCCTCCATTAGACTCTCCGCTTTAAACAGCATCATTGACAATGCGCCGGTAGGTGTGTACAGAACAACTCTTGACGGAGAATTCATCTACGCTAATCCCTCTTTGGCCAGAATGCTCGGCTACTCATCTCCTGAAGAGATACTGAAGGATAAAGTTATATCTCTCTATGAATGCAAGGAAGAGAGAGCAAGATTAATAAACCTGCTGAAGAAACACAAAAAAGTGGATAACTTTGAAGTTGATGTTCGCACCAAAAAGGGAGAGAGCAAAAAAATCCTTTTGAGTGCTACTCTTGAAGGCCGGGAAATATCAGGTATGGTGATTGATATAACAGAAACAGCAAAGGCCAAGAAGAGAATAGAGGAGATGTCTCACCAGATTCAGAAATTCTCCGAAATCGCAGCTGACCTTCTTACCATTGAAGACGAGAAAGAACTCTTCACTCGCATCTCCAAAGCAGTGGTGGATATATCTGATTTTAACCGCGTGCTCATCTCCTACTTCAAGGATGAGCCGCCTTACCGGGAGATTATCGGCCACAGAGGAATCAGGAAAAAAGACCTGGAACGGGTCAGAAATGTTGAAATGCCGCGCGAGAAGTATCTCAGTTACTTCAAGAAAGGAATAAAGCTCGGCACCCAGTCCTGCTACATCCCCCATAATCTGTGTCACATTCTTGATCAGAAGGCAGTCATCTACGGAGACAAGCTCTACCCTGAAAAAAATGGCAGCTGGCACAGGGAAGACAACCTTCTCGTTGCTCTTAAGGACGCTGGAGGTCAGGTCATCGGCATGATTTCAGTCGATGATTCAAAAAGCGGACTCGCTCCCACGGAAGAAACTGTCAGACCCCTTGAAATTTTTGCCAACATAATCTCTTCCCACATTCAGCGTCGGATCCTTGCCCGCAGAATCATAGAATCAGAAGAAAAATACAGAGAGCTTGTGAGTAACCTTAAAGTGGGAATCGTTAGAGCCACCCCGCAGGGTGAACTTCTTGAGGTAAACCCTGCAGGAGTGGAGATGTTCGGTTATCTTAACGCCGAAGACTTCCTCTCCAGAAAGGGAAAAGATTTGTTTTACAACCAGGAAGACATCAAAAAATACGTAAAAGAGATAGAAGAAAAGGGCATGATGAAGAACAAAGAGTTCATCTTCAAGAAGAAAAACGGGATGCCTTTCTGGGTTTCGATGACCGCCACCGCAGTTCAAGACAAGTCGGGGAGGATAAAATATTATGACACTGTAATCGAAGACATCACCGAGAGAAAAAAACTCGAAGAAGAGGTAAAAAGGCTTTCCATTACTGATGAATTAACAGGGCTTTACAACAGAAGGTACTTTAACCAGAATCTCCCCCGGGAAATAAAGAGAGCTGCAAGGTGGAAAAGCAGCATCTCACTCATCATGATCGATATCGACGATTTCAAGAAGTTCAATGACCATTACCATCATCTCAAGGGAGACAAAATCCTTATAGAGATAGCCCGTGTCATCTCTTCAAACATACGAAGTGATGTTGATTGGGCATCCCGCTTCGGCGGGGAGGAATTCGCCATTGTACTGCCCGGAACAGACATCGGTGAGGCATTCTACATGGCCGAAAGAATCAGAAAAATTTTCAACTCTATCGAATTTAAGCCCGGAAAAGAATCTGTGTATAAAACAATAAGTCTCGGTATTGCTCGTTGCAGCTTTTCTGAGGAAAAAGAAGCAAAAGTGGGCGAGATAGATTATGAAAAATATGCCACCGAATTAATAAGTCTAGCTGACCGAGCACTTTTTAAAGCCAAACATCTGGGGAAAAACAAAGTCGTCATCTCGAACAACTCTCTCCAGTTCTTTCCTTTAAATTAATCGCTCCTTCCTCTACCGCTTTCCTTTGTCTCAATGATAAAAGAAGGAGGATTAATAATATGCTGCTTAACAGCACAGGATTCCACTGCTTTTACCACTGCCTTCTTGTACTTCTCAGGGAAGTCTGGGGGAAGGTGAATCTCAATCGATATCTTTTCTATCATCTTTGTGCTAGGGTTTCTTTCAGTACTCATCTCAAGGTGGGCCTCTTCTGCCGCTATTCCTCTCTGCTGGAGGAAGGCGAGAAAATAAAAGCCGCTGCAGGTGGCGATTGAAGCTAAAAAAAGGTCAAAAGGCGCAGGAGCTGAGTTCTCTCCGCCCGCGTATTCAGGCTGGTCGGTTTTGATGACATGCCCCTTATAGCTAGCATCCACCCGCTTTCCTCCCGGAAAAAAGACGGTTAGAGTTTGTTTCTTCATCCTGCTTATCCTCAAAAAAAATCAAAATTTTCCTGTACTTCCAAAACCATTCTCTCCGCGTGAAGTATCATCTAAACTCTGAGTTTCAACCACAGTCACCTCCTCAACCTTCTGAATGAGAATTTGAGCAATTCTCATCCCTTTCTCGATGATAAAAGGAGAATTGCCGAGGTTAGCCACTACCACCTTTACCTCTCCCCTGTAGCCTGAGTCCACAACACCTGCCAGGCGGTGAATGCCGCTGAGTGAGATTCCGCTTTTATCCCAAATAAGGCCAACAAACCCTACTGGGATGGCGAGCTGAATTCCAGTGGGAAGAGCTTTAACCTCGCCGGGCTTGAGCACACAACGAAGAGCGGAGAATAAATCAAGTCCTGCATCTCCTCGGTGGTGGTAAGTGGGTAGCTTTGCTTCAGGGTGTATTTTTTTTACTTTGAGTTTCATGACTCTATACTCCTTCTACTCTCACCTCCTCAAAGTAGGCCTGAGCAATCTTTTTAAGCTCCCGGAAAACAGCAGGCTTCAAAGGTTCTCTTTCCAGATAAGCGCTGTCAAGTGTTGTGTGCGGAAAAAACTGTTGGAGCTGGAAAATTTTTTCTCCTCTAAGCATTCTGCCGATGATGGCGATATCTTCTGGCCCGATGAGTCCGGGAACAACTGTGGTGCGAAAAAGGTGCTCTACCCCTGATTCTTTTATCATCTCTATGCTTCTCTTTATTCTCTGCACAGAATTTCTTACTCCTGTCACTTCCTGGTAGCGCTCAAAAGGAGCCTTAATATCCATAGCCACCAAGTCAACACATCCTCTTTCCAGAAGCTTATCAAGAACTGAGGGAAAGGAGCCGTTGGTATCAATCTTCACCAGCAGGCCTCTTTCTTTTAGGAGCTGCGCAAAATCAACCACCCCTTTGTTCATCAAAGGTTCCCCTCCCGATATACAGACAGCCTCCAGCCATTGCTGGCGCGCTTTCAGGAAGCTGAGAAATTCATCCAGCGGAAGTGTGGGCAAAGACCCAGGCCTTAAAACGAGCTCAGCATTATGACAATAAGGACATCTGAAATTACACCCCCCTAAAAACACGGTAGAAGAAATGTGTCCAGGAAAATCCCTGGGAGCAAACTTTTCTAGTCCCTTGATTTCAACCAATCTTCCAGCTCCGGGGGTTTATTGACTACTGCTTCCACTCTCCCTTCTTCCTCTACGATTAGAGTGGGGATAATAATTCCACCCTTCTCATCCCGTCTAAGAAAGGGAAGAAATTCTCTGATTTTCATCTTGCTCTTTTTGAAGACAAGATTGAGCTCTTCAGCTTCGATACCAAGCTCGGAGAGACAGTCTTTGAGTGCCTGGCATTTCTCACAGTTCGGATAGGTAAAAAGATAGTAGTTCACGGGTCAAGTGATTTTCGTGTAAGGTGTCCTCTCGCTAAATTCCTGCTGTTTGCCGTCATTCCAGGTGGCGACAGGTCTCAGGTAGCCAACAATCCTCGAATAAACCTCTGTCGGACGGCCGCACTCAGGACAGACTGGGTTTTTACCCTTCAGGTAGCCGTGATTCCCGCAGATGCTGAAGGTGGGCGTGATGCTGAAGTAAGGAAGAGGAGTTTTTGTTATCTTCTTCACCAATCTCTTACATGTTTCTTTATCTATTGCTTCAGGGAGAAAAGCGTGGAATATTGTTCCCCCAGTGTAAAGGGGCTGAATATCCCTCTGGTGCTCTAAGGCCTCAAAAACATCTCGGGTAGCATCGACATTCAACTGGGTAGAATTGGTGAGATAAGGATATTTGTCGGTTCCAGAGGTAACAATGCTGTTGTACTTTGTCCTGTCCAGCCTAGCCAGACGGTAACAGGTAGACTCAGCCGGGGTGGCTTCCAGATTATAAAGCCAACCGGTTTCCTCCTGAAACCTCTTTATTGTTTCTCTCATAAAATGGAGCGTTTCTAAAGCCAGTTCTTTTCCCTCCGGCGTTCCGATTCCTTTTCCCAGCAGGTTAAGGCAGGCTTCGTGCATTCCGCAGAGGCCAATGGTGGAGAAATGATTGTCAAAGTGTCCGAGGTAGACTTGGGTGTAAGGCATAAGTCCTCGGTGGAGCATGTTGTTAACCACTTCGCGCTTGGTTTCCAGAGATTCTTTGGCCAGAACCATTATGTCTTTCAGCCGGGCAAAGAATTCCGCCACTGTGGCTGATTCGTAGCCAATTCTGTTCATGTTAATCGTCACCACACCGATAGAACCTGTTGAGTCGCCCGGCCCCCATATGCTGCCCGGCCGGTGCAAAAGTTCCCTCTGGTCGAGGTTGAGACGACAACACATGGCCCGGACATCTCCGGGGTCCAATTCGGTACCGATGTAATTCTGGAAATAGGGAATACCGTACTTGGCTGTCACCTCGAAGAGTAGTTCTGAGTTGGGAGAATCCCAGTCAAAGTCTTGGGTAAGATTATAGGTTGGGATGGGGAAGGTAAAAACTCGACCTTTCTGGTCTCCCTCTTTCATCAGCTCAAGGAAAGCTCTGTTTATGATATCCATTTCAGCCTGGTATTCGCCATAGGTTGAATTCTGTTCTTCTCCTCCGATTACTACTTTCTTGTTTTTCATGTCTTCAGGTACTCTCCAGTCAAAAGTTAAATTTGAGAACGGAGTTTGCCAGCCCCAGCGAGAAGGCACATTAAGACCAAAGATTAGCTTCTGGAGGTCTTGTTTTACTTCTTCATAACTCAGACCGTCAGCTCTGACAAAAGGTGCTAAAAATGTGTCTACACTGGAAAAAGCCTGGGCCCCGGCAAACTCGCCCTGCATGGTTCCGATAAAATTCACCATGTGGAGGGTTGCTGTTTCAAGATGCCTTGCAGGAAAAGAATGAACTTGGTTGGACACATGACCGAATCCCTTCCTCAGTAGCTTCTCCAGAGACCAGCCCGCACAATAGCCAACAATGGGATAGGAAAGGTCATGGATGTGAAATTCACCCGAAACATGGGCATTCTTTACTCTTTGGGAATAAAGGTGGTTAAGAGCAAAATTGGCAAGCACCTCCCCAGATATTCTGGCATTGAGCCCCGAAAAGCTCATCACACCCTCGTTGCTGTTTTCCTTTATCTTCCAGTCAATCTCGTTTATATAGTCCTTGATTAGCCTTTCAAGGTTTATCCCGATTCGGCGTGCCTCCCTGATCCCCTTGTGCCTTTCTCTGTAAAGAATGTAGGATTTGGCAATCTCGTGATACCCCTGCTTCATAAGCACCATCTCCACGATATCCTGAATCTGTTCCACGGAAGGAATGGTGCAGCCGCCAAATTTTTCTTCAATCATGAAAGTGGCGATATCAGAGACATTCTGGGCCGCAGCACGGTCATGAAGCCCGTTGGCTTCCATGGCTTTAAAAACCGCATTGGTAATTTTTTCCTGAACAAAATCTACCGTAGCTCCATCCCTCTTTTTTATTCTTGATACAGACCTCTGAATTTGATTTTTTCTCTCCACCTTATTGCCTCCAGAATTTAAAAATGTTTTTTAAAAAGCCAAGAAAATATACCAACTGCCTCAAACTATTTTTCCTTAAAAATTCAGCAGAATAATGCCATATCTTGTATTATATAGTGAATTTAGGTACAAAATATTGTATTTTCCTCCAAGAATTTATATCCAATTTTCCCACATGTCAAGTAATTTTTGAAAATTTCATCCAAAAAATGGAAAATATTATGTTCTAAACCGAATCTTTGATTTGCCTGGATTATTCACGAGTCGAGGTTAAATAAGATTGCCGCGCCCTTTCAGGGCTCGCAACGACGGATTGCCACGCTCGCTTCGCTCGCAATGACATGAGGCATTTTCGAACGAATAGTCTAGGTTAATTGAGGGAGGTGATGAATGACCGTAATAGAAGTTGAAACTCACAAAAAACAGGATTTAATCGACATCACCCTTCAGGTGGAGGAAAAAGTGCGCTCTTCGGGGATTAAAAACGGAAACTGTCTTGTCTATGTGCCGCATACAACAGCAGGAGTAACAATAAATGAGAATGCTGACCCTTCGGTGAAAGAAGATATTCTTATGACCCTAGAAAAACTTATCCCCTCACATCTTCACTTCAGACATCTCGAAGGAAACTCCCCTGCCCACATGAAAGCAAGCCTCATCGGAAGCTCTATCTCGGTAATCATCGAGGAGGGAAACCTCAGGCTCGGCACCTGGCAAGGGATTTTCTTCTGTGAGTTTGATGGGCCAAGGAAAAGGAAAGTCTTCATCCATCTCAGCTCCTGACTCTTCATCCTGAATGATAAAAGTCAGAGTTTGAGACCTTCTTTTTTCAGCTCCTTTTCAAGGTCTATTCCAGGGGCAATATGAATTCCTCTTATGCCCAGATTCATTGCTGCTTCGACATTCTCTTCCCTGTCATCAAGAAACACACACTCTTTGGGCTCAGAGAGCGCTTTCTCCAGAGCTATTCTGTAGATAGAAGCTGAGGGCTTCATGCAGCCCACCTCAAAAGAAAGCACATATTCATCGAAAAACATCACTTGGGGAAATTTTCTCTTTATGAAGCCAAAGCGCATCACATCAGTGTTGGAGAGCATGACAAGCCTGTAATTTCTCTTCAACTTCTTAAGGATTCTCACATTCCTCGAGTTCAGAGAAAAGACATCGTTGTAGATAGAGAAAAACGTGCCAAAAGAGAGGGAAGATTTCAGAATGTACATGGCCTGGGCGTGAAATTCTTCAGGCGTGAGTTCTCCCAAGTCAAAGGCACTGATGAGACTTTCATTTTCAAACATCATTTCCTTTATCTCCTCTTCGCTGAAGGGAGAATGACGGCTCATCTTGCTGAAGAAGATACTGTTATCAAAGTCAATGAGCACCCGACCCAGGTCAGAAATCACAGCTTTTATCATCGGAAAATCATCCATTCTTTTTTGAAAATAGTTTTATACCAGAAAAAAAGGGACAACTCAAACAGGTGATCAAAGTAAAAGTGGAGCAAAATTGACATCTTCACCAGGCTGTGGTATACACCTTAGCTCATG
Organism: Candidatus Aminicenantales bacterium; assembly: GCA_046760305.1. Taxonomy (GTDB): domain Bacteria; phylum Acidobacteriota; class Aminicenantia; order Aminicenantales; family Aminicenantaceae; genus JBHIDX01. Next base: position 86,399 of record JBHIDX010000001.1, on the reverse strand, counting down.
TCAGCGGTCATCATAATGTTTACCATGCAAACAATGAGGCTACAGCCTGCGAAAAGATAAGAAGATGAGTCCTGAAGAAAGCCGGGCTCAGCCCCTTTTCCACCCTTCGCGTGGACTTTTTCGTTTCACCATTCTCATCTTTGTCTCCTCCCTGAGCTTTGGAAGCTACTTTGCTTACGACATCGTGGGCGCCATCTCTCCTTCCCTGGTGAGCGACCTTGCCATAGGCCGGGGAACCGTGGGCACCTTCTTTCTCATGTACAGTGTGGCTGCCGTACTCATGGTTTTTTTGGGTGGAATTCTCATTGACAGACTGGGAACGAGAAAAGCCAGCATCCTATTCTCCTCGCTTGTTCTCCTAGGGGCTTTCCTTGTCTGGGCTGCTAATAGCATGCCACTCTTCTTTATCGGACGATTCATTTTTGGGGCTGGTTCCGAACCACTCATTGTTGCCCAGAGTGCTATCCTCGCCCGATGGTTCAAAGGGAAGGAACTTGCTCTCTCCTTCGGCATTGCCCTTACAGTAAGCCGTCTGGGAAGCCTCTTTGCCTTCAACACAGGAGAACTAATCACCAGCTACTTCGGGAGCTTCAGGTATGCTCTCCTCGCAGCAGTCCTGGCCTGTATCATCTCTCTGAGCGCCAACATCGTCTACATCATCATGGACATTCGAGGTGCAGACATCCTAAAGCTCAAAGATGGTAGCACTGAAGAAAAAATTGTTTTTAAAGACATCGTAAAATTCAAGCCCACCTTCTGGTTTGTCACCCTTCTCTGCGTAACTTTTTACTCAGCCATTTTTCCCTTTACCAATCTTTCCACCGACTTTTTTGTCGATAAATGGGGAATCGCCCGCTATGCTGAAGCAAAAGGAGGATTCATCTTTCAGGTCTTCAACAACCTCATTCACATGTTCTCCACAGCAGGAGGCATCACTTCCATCATCATTTTCGCCTCCATGATTCTGGCACCCTTTGCCGGACGTCTGGTTGACAAACTTGGAAGGAGGGCCACACTTATGATTATCGGCTCCTTGATCATGATTCCCAGCCATCTGATGATGGGGATGACCAAAATTTATCCTGCCTACCCGATGGTTGCTCTCGGCGCTTCATTCGTGCTTGTCCCGGCAGCCATGTGGCCTTCGATTCCGCTTATAGTCCCCAGGGAAAAAGTAGGAACAGCTTTTGGGCTCATGACTGCTATTCAGAACATCGGACTCGGCCTCTTTCCTGTCTTAAACGGCCTCCTCCGAGACTTAACGCAAACCTACACCAGCAGCCAGGTTATGTTTGCCAGTCTGGGTCTTTTCGGGCTTATCTTCGCCTTTATGCTTAAAAAAGCCGACGAGAAAGAAGGAGGAGGGCTGGAAAAAGTGGACAGAGAAGGAACGACTAAATAAGCATGATCTTAACTTGACTATGAGCTCCAAAATGAATCTTATCATTGGCTGGTAATGCCAAAGATGCTGAACTGAATTTTTTAAAAAGGAGGGAGAAATGGGAGAAAAAAAGAAAAAAATTCTTCTGATTGGGGCAGGAATCTCGAGCAGGGTTCAAGCGGTTCATCGGCAGGCTCGGCAGCCGCCACGGCAGCCGGCCTTGTCGGATTCTCGATAGGCACAGAAACCTGGGGCTCCATCATTTCCCCCTGTACAAGGTGCAGAGTGACCGGCCTTCGCCCAACCTTCGGTCGGGTGAGCCGGTACGGTGCCATGGCTCTCAGCTGGAGCATGGACAAAATAGGCCCTATCTGCAGATCAGCCGAAAACTGCGCCCTTGTGTTTGATGCTATTTACAAACGTATTCCGGCAGGCGAGATTCATCCCGGCCGTGGAATACATCCACGCAAACAGGATACGTACGCTTCTCATCGAGGAAATGGCCCGCAGGCTGGAAGGACTTGACCTCTATGTAGCTCCTTCATTTGGAGGAAACAACCTCCTTCTTACCAATCTAACAGGCCACCCGGCTTTAGTCTTGCCTAATGGATTTGATGAAAAGGGAAACCTGAATCCTCCTATTCCTTCTCTCCGCGAGGTTTTTCCTCGATCAACTCTTTGACGTCAACGGCCATGGTCTGAAGGGCCTCCTCAAGGTCGGTGACCTTGAGCTGGAATATGATCTCCCCAATCTGGATTTCATCCCCAGCCTGAAGTGTCTTTTTCCCGTTACGCAATATAGTCCCAGGTTTAATAATCACACCATTGGCACTTCCCAGGTCGTGAATGGTGAATTTTTTCTTATCGTAGCTTACTTTCAGGTTGGCATGTCTCCGGGAAACAGTACCAGAATTAAGGATGATATCACACACAGAGTCTCTACCTATAAAATTATTTCCGCACTGGAGGGTAAAAATCTTCCCTTCTTTATCACCCGTCTCCTCATTGCCTTTAATGATATTAAGCTGAACAACTCTTTCTGATTCACATGACTCCATTTTTTTTCTGAAAAGTACCATTTTTACACCCTTCTCGCTTGTGTTTGGTTTTATCCCGCTTTAGCCTCAATCTCCTTCATATTTCTTTTTTCTCTGAATATCGATATAAAGAGATATTAGCATGGTAAAAAGCAAGAAAGCAAATCCGACGCCGAATAAAATTTCGAATATCACAAACACCTTTGAAACCCAGATTAGAGGACGAATATCACCGTAGCCGACAGTTGTTATGGTCACCAGACTGTAATAAAAAAGGTCGAAATAAGGGATGGGTGAGGGGTGGGGAACAGCAAATGCTCCTCCATGAAAAAGCTTCTGAAGCCCGTTATAAATGGTGGCAAAGCTTATTATCCCTCCAAAGTATTTGATTAGGGCTCCAATTATCTCCTGGCGCATCTCATGAACATTGGTAATATCAATCATGCCCCTCTTTTTTTCCAGTTCCTCATGGCCGAAAACAGAGAGAAATATGTCCCCAATAAGAATATAAACATAGGCAAAGGCGATGATGATGCTCAGGATGGGGATGTAATTCAGAGGAATATAGAGAAAAATAACAGGAAGGATCCAGAAAAAGAGAAAATGGCTGACTATAGACCCAGCTTCGCCAACCTTGTCCGCAATCCTGAATTCCAGGGCAGAAAGGAAATTAAGGATGACTACCCAGGTGCGAAGCATCTTTCTCTTTTACCTCTTAAACCTGGGGTATCTTACCAGAAAAAAAACAGAATTTCCACTTTCCTCCTCAGCTCTCAGTATAAACGAGCTGAGAGGAGAAAAAAACACCAGTAATCATAAAAAAATGAGGAAAGAGGATTATGATTAGAGTGTTTACTTACTTTTGAAGAAAAATTACAGCCTTGGAGTCTAAAAGAGACCGGCGAAGAGAAGGTCGGCATGGAAGAGTTCTTTTGTCTTCCGTCTCACCTTCCAGTCAACAGTTTCCTTAATTTTGAGGTAGAACCAGAATTTCTCGAAAAGGCGCAGTTTTTTCAGGTAGTAGCGGGCGAAATCGGTTATGCTGTCAACAAGAATAATGCCCTTTTCCTCTCCTTTTTCATCCAGGATATGAATCCTGTAGATTTCTTTTTCCACCTCGTTTTCGGTCATAGTCAATTTTTCAAGCCTTCCGTAAACTTTAGCCTTTTCCTTACCTTCCCAGCCTTCTTTTTTGTTGTAAGCAAGGTTGTTCAAAGTCTGGAACTCATCCCTGGCTTTCAAATCCAGGTAATCCTCAAGGACAAGCTCTTCTTCTCTGGTATAGATGTTTTTCCACCTTTTCTCATCCTCTTTTATTTCTATCGAGTCTACGGTGAGTATTGAAGGCCTTTGGGGAGAGAAAACACCCTTGACTTTAACCTCTTTCCCAGCGAGAGTACTTGCATCTCCAGTCTCGAGTTCTCCCTGGATAACCATATCAATTCCCTGAGCGCCAGGGATGTAAAAATACTGTCCCTGGCCAGCTGAGACTACACCCTGAATCTCATTTGTCCCGGGCTTTATGCCCTCGGCTTCTTCTTGTTGAGGTGTTTCTTCTCCTGGTTTTTCTCCGCAAGACGTGCTTCCCCCAATTATGAGCAGGATAACGAGAATATTTAGCCCAAAAATGCGGCTGAGTTTACTCATCGAACTCACCTCCAAAACTTTAATCATTAAAGGCTAAGTGGAGCATGTCCAGCATCTTTCAATGACCTGAGATGGACATCCTATGAGCTTCAGACATTAAATAAAATTCTTTATACCATCGCCAAGATTAAAAGTAAAGAGAAAATAAAGCTAAAAAAAGACGCGCGCAATTAAGCATTACTCTCAGCCTAAGGCTGAAATTAGGGTTATTTCTTCTTCCTTAGTTTTCCTCCTGAAGAAGAACGTGTGGTGGAACGAACAGAAGAAGAGGAAGAGCCTGACCTTCGTCTTGGAGAGGAAATGCTCCTCGATGAAGAGGTCCGGGGAGAGGTAGAGCGTAAAGAGGGACCTCTGGGATAAGAACTCTTCCTTAAAGAACTTCTGGAGCTTGAGGAAGAGCTATACCTTCGGGAGAGATAATTCCGGAGAGAAAAAGAACTTTTCAGGCTGTGGGGTGTTTTTATCTTGATTCTCGAAGGAAAAGAACGGCGGGGCACAATCTTTTTCTCTGAAGAACGAGTCTGAATTCTCGAGTTGAAATATTTTTTTAGATGGGAGCTGGTGTTTCCAGAAGCGGAGGAAATAGATCTTCCCCTTGAGACATAACGCTTTATAGAAGTAGAAGAAGCCGGGATTCTCTTTGCTGACGTCCTGGAAGGATTTAATCTCAGTCTAGAGGGAGAAATGCTCCTCTTGCCTGAGAGGTAACCTTTCACTACTTTTCTCACCTTTGCCCGCGAAAGTACTCTTGCTGCTTCAGGATTGCTGCTTATTTTTTTAATAATCGGTTTTACATCCAGGCTCCTCCGAGTAAGGGAAATTTTCCCGATACGTCTTATATCATCTGACTTTAAAGCCACTCTAGATACATTCCTCACCTGTAGCTGGCTTTTGCGGATTACTGTCAGAGCGCGAGAGCGGTAGGGATAATATCTTGAATAATACCTGCCATAGAAAATATTGTTGATGACGACCACAGGATAGCCGTAGTAACTCAACGGACACCAGCCTATGTAGTCATACCCCCAGTACCAGTAGACCCAGGCAGGGCCCCAGACTCTCATCGGGATCCAGTACCATCCAAGTCCTCTTCGCCACTGCCATCTTCCATAACGGGAGACACACCACCCCCACGGCTCATAAGATACCCAAGTCCAGCCAATGACAGGATACCAGACCCATCTTCCGTAGAAGTACGGTCTCCAGGCATAGTGAGAGACATAAGGAACCCAGACATAACCATAAGGAGATTCAAAGACCCAGCGGCCATTGGCTGCCAACTCTGCCTCATATTCATCAAGCTCAGGCGGAAGATAGCTGCTGGTTGCCCTTGCCATGATAAGCGAGTCTCGAGAGCTGTTCCAGTCGGAAAAATCATCACCCAGAGAGGCAGAAAAAAAGAGCGGCCTGGAGAGGAAAAAACCTTCTGAGGCAGCAATTTTCTTCTGAGTCTCGACCAGGACCGAATCCTCCTCGCCTGCTGCTTCCACAGCTCCTTCGAAAACGAAAAGCTCGGTCTCTCTGCTATCTCTAACATCTAAGCGGTAAAGACCTTCTTCTAGGAAATAGAAAGAAGCATCAGGAGTATGGATTTCAAAACTTTTCTCAATCTCCAGAGTATTAATTCGGAGATATATACTCCCGGATAGAAGATGAACTCTAGTTATGTCTTCATCACGAGTGGGCAGCCTTACAAGCTCCACTCCAGTGTCGTGGTTGAGGCGAAGGTAATTTCTCCTTCCAAAGTGAATCTCTGCCCTTCCTTCTCGAGTGCCAATCATATCTCCTTCGATGAGAAGAAGGTTAACTGTTCCTTCTTCGTAGCCAAGGTCTTCACCTCTCTGGACGTAGACATCGTCCTTTGCATAGCTCAACCGAGCATAGCTCAGGCTGTAATAATCACTGCTTTCAGAGGCGAAAACAGCAGGGATGAGCAAAAAGAAAAGCATCAGAAGGCCGAAAATTTTTCTCATCTTTTCCTCCTTCCACGATTTAAAGCAGCAAGAACCATGCCAAACTTTTTCTCTCGGTAAATTATTTTTCAGGTAAAATAGCTCTGTCCACTAATAAGGACAAATGACCCGTCCATGAGTCAAAAATAGGGGGGAAGAAAAAAAGGGGAGATTGAATCTCCCCCTTTTTATCCTTTTTTTATTTTTTTAGTTAGGCTGAAAAAAGCGAGATTTTTTCTCAATACCACCAGCCTCTCCTCCAGGGACGGTAAAAATGCCGGTGGGGCATGAAGTGCCGGCCCCGAAGAAAAGCTTCTCGCCTGAAAGCTCTCAGCCGGGCACGAAACCTGACCGTGGCAAACCTCTCCTTCATTGCTTTGAGTTTTTCAAGCTGTTCGGGAGTAAACACCTTTTCCACTTCTCTACCATGTTTTATACCGGATTTCATAAAATCAGCCCGAAGCTTTGTCATCTCGTCGATGATGCTACCGATTTTTTTCTCGCTTGCTTTGGGATCTTGAAGCAGTTGTCTGAGGTTCTGGCGCAGATGTCTCATCTTCTCGATCAGTTCACGCCTTGCTTCCATCCGAGCCTTCCTTAACTCTCCGAGCTTATCCTTCTGCTCCTGGGTTAATCCCAGAAAATCCTCTCTGGACATGAATAGACCTGGTCTTCTTTTAACCTCGGGCTGGGCAGCGAGAGGAATAAAACTCAGGGAGAAGAAAGCCACTATAATCAACAATGCCAGAATTTGTTTTTTCATTTCTGCCTCCTTATCTCATTTTTCATCTTATTAGACACTCTGAGGGGCAGATCCTTTGCTGGTGATGGTAAAAAATGCTTCCTTCCCTGAGAAGAGGAGAACTCCCTTCTTGGAGTAGGAATGGACTTAAATTATTTTCTTCTTGAGACTTCTCCTTTGAAAAGGAGAAGCATGATTTATTTTTGCCGCTCTTTCAGGATGAAAAAAACAAAGATTTATGCTTTTTTCAAAATAGGCATGCCGGTTCTCTGTGTTTCAACTACTCTGTAACCGGCAGGAACATCGTCAAGGGCGCCAGCCCTGACATCACGGGCGAAATAATAAATCCTCTGTATTCTTCCTCCTTTTAAATTCACATCCTTGAAATGAAGAAAGTACTTTACCCCTTTTGAGTTTGTGAACTCATAGGCCATTTTTAATTCCTCCTTTTAAAATTTGTAGCCGATGCTCACCCCGAAAAGATGGGCAATCGTAGAATAGATTCCCTCACCGTTGTTTATCCCGGTCTCGTTATCAAGATAAACATTCCTGTTAGGACTCTTCCTCTCCAGAAAGAGCTCCAGTTGATAGGCGAAGTCGATAACCAGATTTCCCTTTTTGTAGCCGAACCCTCCTGTAAACCCAATTTTATCAGCATCCGGAAAAAGCGGATCCATTGTTTCTCGAGGCTGTGGTGTCTGGCTAAAGAAGAGCCCAGCTCTCAGGGCAGAATTCTTCCCGGGCATATATTCAAGACCGGCTCTGAAGACAAATGAATTCTTCCAGTCTTCTACAATCTCATATTCTTCATCCGCATAGGGAAGAGGAAAATCCAGACTCAAATTCTGTCTCTCATAACAGCTCCAAAGCAGGTAATGAACATCCGTGGTAAAGGTAAGCCGGGAATTCAGCCTGAAGCAAGCTCCCAGTCCGAAAACATGAGGGAAAATAACCGCGGTTGAGGCACTTCCTCTCTGGGGCAGAGATTGCTGGAGATGAGGAGGGAGCTCTGAAAGATGAAAGGTAAGTTCTCCCCTGTATCTGAGGTTGAAACTCAGGCGCCAGATGAAGCCGAAAGAGAAGCCTTCTGTTTTGAAGAGAATGCCTGTGTTTATTGCCCAAGCAGCCCCTGAAGTCTCAAGTATGAGGGGCAGGTCATAGTCCTCAACAAGCCTCACAGAATCAAGATAATAAGTAGAATAAACATAAGAAATTCCTGCACCGAATGATAAGTTACTGCTGAGTTTTAGGGAAAGAGTGGGGTTAAAAAAGTAACTTTTCATCCTCTTCGAGACGGCCAGGAAACGAAAAGGATAATCTCGAGGCCACTTCGTCCCCACTCCGTAGGCAGAAAAAAAACCAAAACCTACTACTGCTTTATCGCTCAGCACAGTGGAGAGAAAAAAGTTTGAAGGGTAAAACCATTGTCTCTCCTCTTGGGTTGTGCGATAGCGGGGGTCAGGCCACCTGGGGAGCTGGAGAGAACTCAGGCAGGTCATCCATGTTGAGCCAAGAGAAACCTGTGTTCCCTCAAGCCAGGCTATCCCGGCCGGGTTGTAGAAGACAGCGCTGGGATTATTGGCTACAGAAACATAAGCCCCGCCCATGGCCATAGCAGCCGCTCCTTGTTCCCAGATAAAAAAACCTTCCCCATGAATTGAGGAGGAGACAATGAAAAATGAAGCGATGGAGAGTAGTAGTGGAATGCCCTTTCTCACTCGAAATCCTGTCTCGATGGACTTCACCCCAAAATTTAATTTATTCCTGAAAGTTCCTCAGGCCAATCCTTTAATCTCTCAAAGTATTTATCGGAAAAAAAATGCAATGTCAAGGATAAAATTTCTCTCTTCCCCCTTATTTTTCGTCCGAATTAAGGCTCTCCCGTAATAATTCTTCCCCTCTCAGCCTTTAGCTCACGATTAAATCTTTGCGCCCCAGCTCTTCAAGCATCTGAATATAAAGCTTATTTACACTCTTGAGGACAGGCAAAAGCTTCATCGCTTTGGAAAAATCTCCTTCTGCTCTTGCTTCTCCTGAGAACAAAGAAGTGACGATGTCCACCTTGCCCAGCCAGAATTTATGACAAAAATCAGCCGAAGCGGAAATGGCAAAATCGGGCTTTAGTCCACACGCTCCAAAAACAGCGGAAATGTATTTCCCCTTTTCCTCAGGTTTTTCCCGGCAATTAACCGTAAATTCTCCTTCAGGATTATTCAGTTTAAAGCTCACGATAAGACCCGAATCTGCCAGAGCAGGGCCTACCTCAGGATGAGTAGAAACACGGTCAAAAAGCGCCTCATATATTGAGTACATTTCTTCTCTTTCTTTAAAATACGACATCATAAAGCTCCTTGGAAAAAATTTCTCCTTTCCATTCAATGCACAAACCCCACAGAGGGCGGTATTTCTGCGGGTGTTATAGGTCCGAAATTTTCCTCGTATCTTTTGATGTTAGCCTCAAGAGCTTCCATGAATCTCTTCACATGTGATGGACTGAGGATAATCCGAGAGATGAGTTTTCCCCTCGGACCATCAGGAAAAACAAAGGCAAAATCAAAAATAAATTCCTCTTTGGTATGACGGATAGCAGCAAGATTTGAATAATGGCCGAGGGCAATATTCTCATCAACTTTTATGTCAATCTTTTTCTGCTCCATTAATCCTCCTTTTCCCTATGGCTGATTTATTCTTACCCAAGAGAGAACAAATTTCAACCTAAAAATTTTTTTTAAATTTTTTAAATATTTTCTTTACAAAGGAATTTTTTTTGTTATAATTTATATGGTTCTTTTTTGCGGGCTGGGAAGAACCCCCACCTTTTTGGTTCCCATCATCAACCCCCCTTTTGCTGACAACAGCCCGCACTTTCCATTGCTAACATCCTCTCAAATTTTAAGCATTGACTAATGGAATCCTGACTGTTATTTTTTTCTTACCGATATCATTTCACGTGAATTATTCACATGATGAAGAGTTCACGTTCATAGAGGAAAAGAAGAGTGGCTGAGATTAATAATCTTGCTCGGCGGTACAAGAGGGTATACCATCAGCTCGCAGAGCTCCTGGAAAAAACCGACAACACGATCGCTCGGATGGCTACTGTTTGCGCTCTTCTCCATCATAAAATGCCGCATTATTTCTGGACCGGGTTCTACCTCCTCAGGGAGGGAGAGCTTGTGGTAGGACCCTATCAGGGTCCACTCGCCTGTCTGGTACTAGAAAAAAAGAAGGGAGTCTGCTGGAAAGCAGTTAAGCGGAAAGAAACGGTGATTGTACCTGATGTTCACAAGTTTCCTGACCACATAGCCTGTGACAGCCGTTCAAACTCAGAGATAGTCGTTCCCCTCTTTGACAGAGCAAAAAGAGTCCGTGCAGTACTGGACGTGGACAGTAGAGAATTCGATGCTTTCTCCGAAACAGACCGAAAATGGCTGGAAAAAATAGTAAAATTAATATAGAAAGCCCTCAATCATCATCAGCACAGTAATGGTTTATGAGCTGGATTATTGCTTTCTGGCAGACTGCACAGTATCTCCCTGCACTCCGAGTGAACATGATGCAATTAACTTCAGGACGGTAAAGTCCCCTTGAGGAATACCCAGCTCCCTCGAAAGCTCCTACCAATCCGCTGAATCTGCTTTTCCCGAGATAGTCCTCGATGCTTCTGGAATGCTTGAAAGAAAGAAGAGCTGCTTCTTTCTCGAGCTTCTTCACTTCTTTCTCCGGCGCCTGTTCTCTCTTCAACCGGGCAATCCTCTCATTCAAATCTCTCCTCAACTTCTGGTAGGCTCCATCCATGCGGTCAAAACCTTCCTTTTCCCAGGGAGTGGGAATTTTAACCCCGGGTGAGACAAGCTCCTTCCACTTGAGGTTTTCCGGGTCAAGAAGAGCAGTAATGTTTGGTTCCTTGGGTTCTACTCCTTGAGGATAAAATTCATTATAGGCCACCGAGGAAGAGTAGTACTCGTCTGCGAGTCCTGCAAAAGAGTGGCCTAATTCGTGAATCATAAGGTATTCATGCCACTGGTTATCAACGGTGAAAGTGCAGTATAGATTATAGATACCACCGCCTCCGTATCTCTTATGGTTAACGATGATGAGAAGAGTATCGTAGGGAACATGAGCTGCAACATCCCTCAAGCTCTTGTTATCTTCAGTAAGAAGGTATCTCATCGAACCGAGTGAATTGAAAGAAGAATTCAGTGAAGTGTTTTTAAACATGCCGTGGGTTGGCTCATCCGAGCCGCTTTCTTCTGAAGGTTTGAGAACTCCGTAGATATTAAACTTGTCCTGGAAACTTTTGTAGGGTTCATACTTGAAAAGAACCTTAACACAGCGCTTAACATCAGACCTGAATTTCTTTGCCTCCTTTATCGAATACCCCTCTCCGATAAAAGCCATGTCTACCTTCTGGTGGGGGTCGCCGCTGTAGACTGCAGTAAAGACCCGGACGCCGCGCCCGAAGCTCTCTTCAATGATGAAAAAATCTCGGGGGTCAATCTCCTGAGAGAAAATAGGATCGAGCCTGTTGAGAAGGCTCCTTGATTCGAGGACAAAGATTATTTTCTCTTTAGGAAAAGGGATCAGGACAGACTCATGATAGGTACGCTTGATTCCCTTGAGGGCAGGGTTTGTTGTTTTATACTCACCAAAATAGCTGTCAAAACCCTTGGAAAAGATCAACCTTTTGGAAGCAGCATGGTAGATTTTAACGTAGTACCTCCCATTGTCAAAATTATCTATGAGTTCTTTCTTGCTTCCTGCCCAGATTCCTTGCTTGTAGACGCGGTCAAGGGTGATGAACTCTTCCCTAGCATCTCCCACATGATAGTAATCAATGCGCATTGTGCTGTCGATAAAATAATCATCAAACTCTGGAGATGTTTGAGCCAAGATTAAACCAGAAAAGATTAAAACGAGGGCCATAAAAACTCTAAACCTCTTCATCCTTCCTCCTTAGCCTGTGAATGTTTACTCCTCTGATATTTATTCTCAACCACTATCTTGCCCATAACCTCCATAATGATTTTAACGGCTGCAGCTGCAGTGATGTCACTCTGATCTCTGTCGGGGTTAAGCTCCACAACATCCAGGCCGACTATACGTGCCTTCAGGCTATGAATAATCTTTATTGCCTGACGGGTGGAAAGGCCGCCCGGCTCATGATGGGAAACACCAGGGGCAAAGGCGGGGTCGAGTGCATCGAGGTCGAATGATACATAAAGCGGGCTGGCAAACTCGAGCAAGGGTGTTTTATCCACATCATCCATATCCAGGGTGCGTACCATGTACTTGGAGGCTTTCTCCTGATGATCCCCAGTGGCAGCTCTTATACCTACTTGAACAAGGTCTGAGACGAGCCCCTCCTCGATTATCCTAGCAAAGGGGCAGGCATGGGAATACCTGTCGCCGTAAAGCTCATCATAGAGATCAGGATGGGCATCAAAATGGAGAATGTCGAGGCTGGAGAATTTTCGAGAAAAAGCCCTTATCACTGGATAGGTTATCGAATGGTCACCCCCAAGGATAACTGGCACAGCCTTTCTCTCCAGAATTTCTCCCACCCGCTCCTCTATGTGCGAAAAAACCTGGTCTGCACTGCCCTTGACATCAATATTCCCCAGGTCAACGATGACAGTTTCTTCCTCCAGGTTTATTCCTAATTCTGTCCAGGGATTGATTGCTTTTCCGGAGGATGCGGCCCTAATGGCATCCGGTCCCTTTGCTGCTCCTCTCAAGAAGCATGATTTCTCATCAAACGGCACCCCGATAAGTGCTATTCTGTAGTCCTCACTTTTCTTAAGTGCTCCTCCAAAATCCATAATCACTCTCCATTTTCATCCGCTTTCACTCTATATTATGAAACCTTCAGGGAAAAGGGAAGATGAAAATTAAGGACAAAGCACTTTTTCCTGATGGTTTTAATATTGTGAGGGGTGAAAAGCCAGCTTTAAAACCAGATCCTGAGCCCGATGATGAGAGTCCAGCCGGTCAGGTTGAGCCGCGCCTCTTTCAGCCCTTCCAGCCCTGTTGGTTCGTCTTCAGAATAAATGAGGAGCGGAAAATCAGCACCAAATTCCTGCTCAAGATCCTGGTCATAATAATAGTAAAGCACTCCCCTCTCGATTTCAGTGAGCGGAGTGTAGGTATCCTTAAACGTCCCCGAACCAGAGAGTCGACCCATGTGGACGGTGCGGTATCTGCCGCCGAGAAGAATCCCAAGAAACCTCACAGGTCGGATTTCAAGCGTCACACCTGCCAGTGCTCCCAGTCCATGAGAGCCCAGATTTGCCTTCACCGCTTGCTGATAAAAATAGTTTATGTGTCCAAAAAGTTCTGGATGGTCAAAACTCAGGAATTGATTAAAAGGGAGATGAGCGTAGTAATAACCAGCTCCTGCATAAAGCTCAAGGGTAAATCTTTTTGAGAAGGGAATGTAGTGGAAGAGAACCAGATTGGGATTGATAATGGTCAACTTTGTCGTCATCTCAGCCAGAACCTCGTAATTTCCTGCTCTTACAGAAGACCGGCTCTCCTGCTGGGCAAAATAGTAAGTAAAAAGAATTCCTATCTCGAACCGGCGGACAATCTCCATCCTCAGCTCGCTCTCAAAAGAACTGGCCCGCTTAAGACCTGCCAGACCTATGGTCTTTTCCACCTCCTGGCCTACCGGAGGGAAATTATCGTATATGGAGTTAAACATTGTGTTCAGGCTCTTTACATGGTCTTCAAAATCAGAAAGGTGTAAAGGAGTGTAGCCGTAGACAAAACTTATGTAGGTGTTACCTTTTGCCCGAGCAAGACCAGCGATAAGAACAAAAACCAAGGAAAAAAATAAGATTCTCTTGCTCATTACTCATTCCTCCCTTTTTTGAACAGTGTTAACCACAAGGGGGTTTCGGTGCTCTGGTTAGTCTCCACTCCTCTTCTCTCAACACGGGGAAGGAAAGGAGGAATAACTCCTCTCTTTCAGGGGCAGGGAGAGGAGTTTCCCCTGCCTCCTCTCCCCTTTTCCCAGCCTTTGTTTCGCCTTGGATGAGGCAATCGGATCAGCCAGAGAAGGCTGGGATGTTTATAAATTTTTTCAGAGGAAGAAAAGGCCGTCAATCGCTTCCCAAGATGGATTCAGGGGGGAAATTTAAAGATGAGGACTCATCCTCTTCCCTCACCTCAAAAGGTGATAAAGAATAAGCCCCGGTGTCTCCATTCGAGCTGCGGCAAGGAAAGTTAACTTTTATTTTTTCAATAAGAGGTCTATAATTGGTCTCTACATATAGCCCAGGGAGGAAAGGAGGCTATGATGAAAAAAATAACAACTGAGATAAAAGAATTTCAGTATTTCTATCCTTACACAGTGGCGCTTGTCGGTGCCCACTCAGAATCAGGACTGAACTTTATGGCCTGTGCCTGGCACACAGCCCTTTCCTTCCAGCCTCCGCTTTTCGGTGTTCTTATCTCGAAAAAGAGATTCACCCACAAGCTCATCTCTGAAGCAAAAGAATTTACGGTCAACTTCGTAAGCTATGGGAGAGTGAAGCTTTCAGCCCAGTTTGGAAGAAAGTCAGGCTATGATGTTGACAAACTCAAAGAATTCCCGCTAAGGCTCATCCCCTCAAAGATTATCAAATCTCCTCTAATCGACGAAGCTTACGCTGCCTTTGAATGCAGAGTAGCTGACATCAAAGCTTATGGCGACCACGACCTTTTTGTGGGAGAAGTTCTCGCTGTCCATGAGGAAGAATGCTTCAACGAAAAAGGGGTGCTCGATTCAAGGAAAATCTTGCCCCTTCTTTACCTGGGTAAAGACCTCTACATCACTGTCAACCCTGACACCTTGAAACACGTGCTGCCTGATTAGGATTAAAGCCTCTCCCTCCCCGCTCAATTGCATGGGGCAGGGATCGGCTTTTTCATAGCACAATTATTACGCAATTGGGGATGCCTACGATTTCAATTACCGCTTTTTTTTATTCTCCGGGATGCGTATAATAGGAAAACTGAAATGGCCAGAGTACTGCTTATTGAAGACTTACACAAGTCCTTCAGGGTGGGCTTCATTCCCAGCAAGAAAAAAATCCTCAAAGGCATTTCCCTGGCAGTGGAGGAGGGCGAAATTTTTGGCTACTTAGGTCCGAACGGAGCGGGAAAAACGACAACCATCAAATGCGTGCTCGGTCTTATCTTTCCTGAAAAGGGAAAAATAGAACTCTTTGGGCTTCCTCACCTTTCGCTGCGGGCAAAAGAGAAAATTGGATTTCTTCCTGAAAACCCTTACTTCTACGAATACCTGACAGCCTCTGAATTTCTCCACTTCTATGGAGAACTTTTCTCGATGAGAAGAAAGGAGATAGAAGAGAGGGCAAAGGAGCTTCTCAACCTGGTGGGGCTGGAAAGGTTTTCCAGCCTTCCTCTGAGAAAGTTCTCGCGAGGAATGCTCCAGAGAATTGGTGTCGCCCAGGCTCTCCTCAACCAGCCCCAGCTGGTTGTCCTCGATGAACCCCTGGGTGGTCTTGACCCTCTGGGGAGAAAGGAAATAAGGGATGTTATCGTCAGTCTCAAAAGAGAAGGAAAGACTGTTTTTCTCTCTTCTCATATTCTCCAGGATATTGAGATGATTTGCGACCGGGTGGCAATCATTGTTAAGGGAGAAATCGTCAGCCAGGGGACACTCCAGGAACTCGTCTCGGAAAAAATATTTTTCACTGAGATCACCCTCTCCGGGGTGGAAAGGGATGAACTAGAAAGCCTGGGAGAGTGTTTCTCGGTCCGGGGCGGAAAGATGCTCCTCAAAGTCCACAAGGAAGAGAATATGGAGAGAATCCTCGAACTTGTGCAGGAGAAAAAGGGGAAAATTCATTCCCTCATCCCTCGCACCGAGACGCTCGAGGATATATTCGTTGACATGGTGAAACAACAATGAGAATTAAAGCCATCGCAGCCAACGCATTCAAAGAAGCAGTCCGGGATAGAGTACTCTATCTTCTTGTTTTCTTTGCCGTGGTTGTTATCCTCTTCTCACAGGTGCTGGGACTTCTTACTGTAGGCGAGAGGGTAAAGGTGGTGAAAGATGTCGGGCTTGCTTCCATCTCCCTTTTCGGAGCACTGATGGCCATCCTGGTAGGTACTGGACTTGTCTACAAAGAAATCGACAAAAAGACAATCTACACCCTGCTGGCCAAGCCAATCCATCGCTTTCAGTTTCTACTGGGCAAATTTCTTGGTCTCATCTTAACACTCTTCATCATGATAGTTATGATGAGCATTATCTTTCTGGTGGTCGTTTTCTCCCACTCCCTTAAGTTTGAATGGCGGCTTCTGGGCGCTATTTATCTCATCTTTATCGAACTCTGTCTTATCACCTCTGTTGCTATTTTCTTTTCCACCTTCTCGAGTCCGATTCTGAGTTCACTCTTTTCCCTTTCCTTCTATCTTATCGGGCATCTCTCCTGGGGGTTCCAGGCCCTTATCCAGAAAATGAAACCCGGCGCAACAAGAGCTGTGGTCAAGGCAGTGTATCTCATCCTTCCTGACCTTGAAAACTTCAACATCAAGACAGAAGTTGTCCACGCTCTTCCGCTGCCTTTCGAGCATTTCGTCCTCTCCACACTTTACGGAATATTCTACGCCCTCTTCGTGCTGACGATTGCTTTTCTCATCTTTAAGAACAGAGATTTTATCTAAAAATTAGAATGGCGAAGCTCAACTTTGGAGGAAACAACCGATTTCTCAGTCTCATGTTTATCATTTTTATCATCATCAGCTGCAGTGCTTTCCTTCTCTCCCGCTACGAACTGGAAAAAGTCCCCCGCCAAAAAATAGCCGGATCATCTGTTATCTACGTTCCCTCCGGAAAATACCTCAAGCTTGCCGCCTTCGGCTACAACTCTCTCGCTGCAGACCTAATCTACATTTGGGCTATCCAGTATTACAGCAACACCGGAATCGCCGAGCGTTTCAACTACCTCGACCATATTTTCTCCGTCATCTCAGAGCTTGACCCCCATTACCTCGATCCCTACCAGATAGGAGCCTTGATTGCCATCTACGACGCCCGCGATTTCGAGCTCGCACTCCAGCTCCTGGACAGGGGGCTCATCCACAACCCGAAGGAGTGGATTCTTCCTTTCGAGGCAGGTCACTACGCCCAGCTTGTGATAAAAGACTACAGGCTTGCTCGCCATTACTACCAAAAAACAATGGAAATCGAAGGAGCTCCGGCCATTGCCAAACGGCTCTATGCCAACGCTGCCTTCATGACTGGAGACTACGAAACTGCCTGGAAGACATGGCTTGAAGTCTATCAGGAAGCTGAAGACGAGAGGATAAAAAAAATTGCCTCAAATCATCTTTACCAAGTAAAAGCTGCCCTCGATATAAAAAACATCCAGGAAGCAATTGACAGATTCACAGAAATTTACGGACGCAAACCAGCCGAACTCCAAGAGCTTGTCTCAGCAGGTTTATTGAATTCCTTGCCCAAAGACTTTGATGGTCAGGATTACGTATATAATCCCAAAAAAGGTGAAGTAAAGCCGAGCATAATACCATGGAAGCGGTAATCATCATCCTTGCCGGCCTTGCCTGGGGAAGCTTCCTCAATGTGCTCATTTATCGCCTGCCTTTGAGAATGAGCCTTTTAAGGCCTCCTTCCTCCTGCCCTGAGTGTGGAACTAGAATAAAATGGTATGATAACATTCCTCTTCTGTCATACCTTTTCCTCGGAGGAAAATGCCGCGCCTGTAAAGCCAGAATCTCCCTTTTCTACCCGCTTGTTGAACTCATTACTCCTCTAAGTTTCCTCGTTCTTTTTTTCAGCTATGGTCTGCGATTGGCGCTCTTAGCTTCCTGTCTTTTCACAAGTGCCCTGATTGTACTTTTTTTTATCGACCTCAAGCACCAGCTTCTTCCTGACGAAATCACCTTGCCTTCTCTTCTTCTAGCTCTGGTTTATTCAATCTTCCGCCCGGACTTAAGCCTCAGAGAAGCACTCGTAGGAGCTGTGGTGGGTGGAGGCTTTCTTGTTTTTGTGTATCTGGCCTACCTTCTTGCAAGAAAAAAAGAAGGCCTTGGTATGGGAGATGTAACCATGATGCTCATGCTCGGAGCTTTTCTTGGCTGGGAAAGGACCTTCCTTACCCTGGTTTTGGCTTCCTTCAGCGGAGCTCTAATAGGTATTCTGATTATCAGCTTCAGGAAAAAGGACTTTCAGTACTCCCTTCCTTTTGGCAGCTTTCTTGCGCCCGCTGCCTACATCTCCCTCCTCTGGGGAGAAAAGATTCTCTCCCTCTGGGGTCAGGTCTTACATTAATACTTTTTGAAAGGAATTCTGCTGAAAATGTTTGAATGTAAGACCTGACCCCATTCAGGAATGTTTCCTCCAGGACTTGACGACATAAGAATTGAGTTCAATGGAAGGAACTATTACTTCTTGTAGTGCTTCATCATAGTGGAGACTAGCCGAGCTTTTGACCGTCACCCTTTTCCCCACCATTGAACCGTAAACATCTGCTGTTTCACCTATATCAAGGGGAGCGGCGGGCACGTAAACTGCACCATAAAAAGCTGAGCCATTCTTAAAGTCAAAGTCAGTGCAGGTCTGGGTTCCGAGGATGATAAGCCTGGTCGGGTCCTGGGAAAGATTGTTAACCGAAGAACCGGGATACTGCTTGAATTTAGATGCAAGATAAATAAATACAGTTACCCCATCAGGAATGTCCAGTTGAGATGAGCTTTTCATGGTAAAGTTTCCGTTAACAAAAAGGGTAACATTTGCTGTTATGGTCAGCGAGGCATTATCCTCAAGAGTAAAAGAACTGTACTCCCCGCTGGAGCTGATGGTATCAAATCCTCCAGGACTGAGATTATAATTTCCTCTCTGAGGAAGTCCTTCTGGAGGTAGAACACTGACTATGGTTTTTGCCTTCTGGAGCGCTTCTTTTGAGCCGGAAAGAGTAGCACTTTCGTCCACCTGAATAGCAAGCTCAGGATCACTTCCCGGGCCTGAATATGCGTTCCCCATGACTACAGAAGTACCTACTATACTGATGCGGTTATTTCTCGTATCATTAGTGCCCACATTCCCCTTAAAACTGATGTTCAAATCTCCGTAAGGACCATCCCGCGAGTCGTAGCTGTCTACCAGAGCCTCTTCCTGGACAGTAACTCTTTCCACGCCAAAAGCAGCGTAACTGAAAAGTGCCTCTCTCTCGAGGACAACTTTCACCGTCCTATCCACGGTAGTTGAACCGGAGTAGGGTACCCTGCCTGTAGCTTCCACCACAGGACTGTTGCTCTCAGGGTCTGAGACACTGATCTCTATATCACCGAGGACAGCGCCACCAGCTGCCTGAAAGTCAGAGATGGTTTTTGTTCGCAAAGAGCTGTTACCACTCCAGCTTGAAATATCACCATAAGCAAGCTCCCATATGGCTCGCTCAGCGCCTGCTTCTGCCATGCTCATGGCTGTTAAAACCTTATAGGATTTCTCCGAAATCTTCCGTTCTGACATGAGCTGGTAAATAAAGGGCAGGGCAAGAAGGAGAAGGGAAGTAAGAACAACCACTCCTATGACGAGGATAAAACCACGACTTTTTTCTCCTGATCCGGCTCTCATGTGCTGATTTTTTTTCAAATGACTTTCTTAACCTGGACTATTCACAAATAGTCCAGGTTTCCATGAATTATTCATTTAAAACCTAGAAATCAAGGGACACGTCACCGATTTCGGAAAATAGGTACATGTTCCTGATTTCTTTACCTCTAGCAACATAACCGTGTTAAAAAAGTTGATATTTATGAATAATTCATGTTAATTAGGATTCTCCTGCCAGGATTTGACAACATAGCTTCCAGTACCGCCGCCTCCAGCAGGCCCGCTCAAACCACCAAGACCCTCATCAAAGACGACCGTAACATTAGAATTGAGCTCGATGCTCTTGCCGTAGATGGCGCCGACCAACCCTATATTGCTGGAAAGAACCAGGTCTGCATTGGGCATATAAACGGCTCCATAAATGGTGGCGTTTGAATTAAGCTCGATTAATCCTGTAACATTATCTGTTCCGTAGAAAGCAAGTTTAGTCGCATCCTGGAGAGAAGTGTTAACTTCACAGTTGCTGCTTAAATTAAGTGGTGCATCAAGATAAACGGTCAGACTGCTCCCCTGCTGTATTTGAAGCTGGGCGTTGCTCAGAAGGGAAAATTCACCTGTGACATAAAGCGTTACATCTCCGCTTATCTCAACGATAGCATTTGAATCAAGTATAAATGAGGAATACTCGCCATCTTCGCTGATAACAGTGGTCCCACTCGTTTTGTAGAAAGAACCCTGGAATGGGAGTCCGGTTGGAACCTCTACTGAAGGAAACTCTTTGACCTCTGAAGCAGCTCGCTTCTCTCCCGAGATTGAGGCACTTCCACTCAGATAAATGGCTGATTCAGGATCTCCACCCGGTCCGCAGATCGCATCTCCCAAAACCTGACTGTTTGACCTGAGGTAAATTGAATTTGGCGCAGTGCCGTTGGTACCGATATTTCCCTGAATTATTACGTTTGAGTCAACCGTGACTCCTGAGTCGGCGAATACCCCACAATCAAACAGGGGACTGCCATCCTGTTCAAGTTCAACCCTAATGGTCTTGACAACCTTCTGAGCACCAGAGAGAGAAACACTTCCGCTGGCTTCAACAACCGGATTTGTAGCTGTAGGGTTGTAGACGCTGATGTTTATATCGCCGATTACATCTCCATCCGCTGCCTGAAAAGATGAGATTGACTTGGTGCGTAGAGTATCGTTGCCCTCCCAGGTTGAGATGTCACCGAAATTTAGCTCCCAGATTGCTCTCTCCACCCCGGCCTCTGCCAGAGAAAGGGCGGCATAACTCCTGTAAGATTTCTCGGTCAGCCTTAACTGGGATGATTTATGGAAGATAAAAGGAAGAATGAGGATGACCATTGAAGCAAGGACAATTATACCCGCCACCAGGATAGAGCCTTGCTCTCGGTGCCTCATCTTTACTTCTTTGGCCCTTCTTCCTTTCATCGCTTTCAATCTCTTTTTGTTTTTTTGCTTCCCTTGGGCCATCATCAACTAGAAGTGATTTCTTTATTCCTGAGTTTAACCAGGGTGTTGAGAGTTTCCTGGAAAGTGCGGCCAAACCTTATCTCCTGTAAAACAACAGAAATCTCAATACTTTCCACTGTCGATAAATCTGCCACACCAGAAAGCTCTGATCCTCCTGACTTTAAAGTAAAAGAATTTACCTTAGTGGCCAAAACCTTATTGCTCCCACTTCTTGAGCTCACTCCGGCCTTGGGCAGAACCTTCCTCTCCAGTTTGGAGGGGTAATCAGGGTTAAGGCGGTAGATGATGTAGTCGAACTCAGTATCAACATCGATGATATCACCGTTGGCATCAATAGAGGGGACTTTGAGAACGAGTGAACTTGTTGAGGTAGAATAGACGTCATAACTTTCAACTACTTGGACAGACTCTTTTATATCCCTGCTCATCCAGAGAAGCACAGAGCGTCCCTCCCTGATTATATCTGAGCGGGCGCTCTCAGTAACATAGTACCTCTGCCCTGTGGAGTAGAGGCCGATGAGGGCAGCCATGATCAGCGAGCCGAGAGCAACAACAAAGATTAACTCCAGAAGGGTAAACCCTTCTTCTTTTTTACTAGCTCTT
The DNA here is from genome assembly GCA_046760305.1 of Candidatus Aminicenantales bacterium. Taxonomy (GTDB): domain Bacteria; phylum Acidobacteriota; class Aminicenantia; order Aminicenantales; family Aminicenantaceae; genus JBHIDX01. Next base: position 64,954 of record JBHIDX010000001.1, on the reverse strand, counting down.
TTTTCCATCATGCCTTTTTTCGACGCTTTTACTTCCTGTCTATCCCCTCCCTTGTGATGTAGGTGGTAATATCCTTGCGGAGCTGTCTTCCCCTGTAGGTCCAGACAACGCTTACTGTGAGCTTTTTTATATCAGGCCCTACAGAATCCTCGAGGGTAATTAATCCCTGCCCGTTTTCAAGTTGAGAAAGATTCTCATGTTCAAAAGAGGAACCAAGGTTGAGAATATCATCATAGGGGAGAGTCCGAATGTATTCTGTTTCCTCCTGAACTGCCTGAGTGGCAAGAGCAATCTGATTCATCCTCGAGAGAAGGTGGAAACCGTAGACAAAAACAGTGAGTAAAGCTGTGAGGGCGACAGCAAGAATCATCACTGTGAGCAGCACTTCAACCAGAGTAAAACCCTTCTTCTTTGCTCTCTTCTCCTTCATGGAGATGATTTTTCCTCTCATCTTCCTCATCTTTAGGGATGAAATCGCTTCCAGAGGGGAGGGAATGTACCTCTATTTCTTCCTCCCCTGCCGCATGGATATACTATCCCCCTTTCCTGTAGGAGCGTCAATCGCCGCTCCGGGGTAAATAGATGGTGATATTGCTCCTCTTGTTTCAAACAAGGGATGGTAATGAAATTATCACCTAAAAAGACTAATCAGAGTTTCTGAATCACAAACACCTTTTCTGTGTCCTTGGCCACCTTGAACTTTTCCGAGACAGGGAGACCCAGCACCCAGATAATGTCGCTGCCGCTCAAAAACACAGGCTTCTTATCCCTCTGAGTAGGAGGTATTCCTCTGGCGCGCATTATCTCCTTAAGCTTTTTCCTTCCCGGTGCTCCCAGCGGTTGATACCTGTCTCCTTCTTTCCGGCTGCGAACAATAAGCGGAAAGTGAAGTTTTTCCAGGTCGAGAAATACTCGCTTGGAGTCATCAAAAATGAAGGAAGGCCTTTTCTCCCCTACCTTAGCTCCAAACTTCAAACCCAGCTCACGTATCTCCAGAAAACTCCTTCCATGCCATCGATACTCGTAGCTTACTGTGGTGGATGATTCTCCCTTTAAGAAGAGTTTTCCTCCTTCTCTCCTTAAAAAAAGGCTTTTACCGAGATGACACTCTCTGTTATCTCTGAGCTCAAGAAGTTGCTCGATATCAAAAAAAGAAACACCCCTCAGGTCTCCTTTTAATTTGCGGATAAAGGAGCGCATTACCCTGCGTTTAAGACCATCTGGAAGCGAATCAACGGCTTTCATATCCAGCCTTATCCTGCCCTGCTCACTGAGGAGAATTTCTTCTGCTTTCCTGGCTGATAGATGTTCAAGAAAGTCTTCCTCTTCTCGAAAGATTGAGGCGATGTGGCTTAGATGAGGAACAATTTGGGGCTGAAATTTTTCTTTTATGAAAGGAATGAGCTCTAATCTTATTCTATTCCTCAAGAAGCGGCGATCAAAATTGCTCTCGTCAAGTCTGAATTCAAACCCATGCTCCTCGAGGTAGGCTTCCACTTCCTCCCTCTCAGCAAGAATAAGAGGACGAATAATCTTTCCTTCCACCACAGGATAAATACCACCCAGCCCTCCTCGGCCGCTCCCCCGCAGAAGACGCATGAGGAATGTTTCAGCCTGGTCGGTCATGGTATGGCCTGTGGCTATCTTTGCTGCCCTGCACTGTACTGAGGTTTTTTCAAGAAATGCATAGCGCCGCTTGCGTGCAGCCTCCTCCAAGTTAAGTCCTTCTTTCCTGGCATAAGCCTGCACATCCTCGCTTCCCACCACAAGGGGAAGAGAATATTTCTCAGAAATTTTTCTTACGAAAAACTCATCTCCTTCAGCCCGCTTCCTCAGCTTATGATTAAAATGGGCTAGGATGAGTTCGAGCGACCACTTTGCGCTGATTTCTCTGAGAAGATGAAGAAGAGCTGTCGAATCAACCCCTCCTGAGTAGGCAACAAGAACTCTCTCCCCTTTCTTAAGCAGGTGGTATTTATTTATTGCTTTTTCAACCTTGGACAGGAGCATGGAAATAATTTTCCTTTTTAGAGGTGGAAAAAGTATGGCGGTGGAGGGATTCGAACCCCCGACACTGCGGATATGAGCCGCATGCTCTAACCACCTGAGCTACACCGCCGGTGGAATGGATTTTAGCTGAATACCCTGAACAAGTCAATTCGCCTGAAAAGGATGAAGAGGCTACTTGACCACAATATGGGAATCATTGGTGACGAAGGAAACCGATTCACCAGTGGGCCTGTTAGCTGAAACTGCTGAAAGGGAAATGTTTCCCTCTCCAGCTTCCTTGGCTTTGAAGACAAGGGTGGCCACTCTCCCCGCTCCTTTGATTCCTTTGCTTACATCAGGGCTTGAAAACCCGATGGTGGCCACGCCAGAGGTATTATCGATGTTTTTCAAGAAAGGCACCTCCTCCCCAAGCTGACCGATAATCGAGCCGGGCACAACATCGGTAAGCTCCAGAATCCTGGAGTTAAAGCCAACGGTTAGCGAGAAATTTCCCACTTCTTCCTGAGTCCTGAGTATAATGCTCACCCTGAACTCTCTGTTCTGTCTGGTCTGGAAATCAGCGGGCGCGAGAAAAATTTGATTCCTTTCCTTCTCCTCGAAGAGTCTGGCCTCTTCCGCTCTCCGCTCTCTCCTCAGCCTTTCCTCTACAGCTTCCTCTTCGGGTCTTGGTAGCTGCGCCTCCGCCGGAGCAGCAGAGAATCCATCAAGGCCAATCCAGACTGGTTCCCGGTCTTCTTCATCGATGGGGACGGTGCGGATGATGTAAGGAGTGATGGTCAGGATGACATCCGTCTGCTGGATTTGCTGGTCAGTGTTGGCAAAAAGGCTGCCGATAACAGGAATATTCTTGAGCACTGCTATGCCTTTGAGTGTTTTTCTCTCTTCATCACGGAGAAGCCCTGCCAGCAGGTTTGTCTCTCCATCCTTGAGCCTGATGGTATTCTTCACTTCTCTGGTGGAAATGATGGGAATATCCGCGTATCCTTTGCCCCCCAAGGAGGTAATTTTCATCTCCAGTTCGAGTGTTATTTCCTTCTCATGATGCACTTTTGGTTTTATTTTTAACCCCAGCCCAACGTCTTCGTACTGGAAAGAAGTGATGGGCTGCTGGCTTACTCCACCTGCTGCTATGGGAGTAAAAGTAGTTCTCGGGATGGGAACTCTATCACCAACAGTGTACTCCATATCCTCACCTTCAATCCCGCGCAGTCTGGGCTGGGCAATAATCTTTGTGTCTGCATCCGATTCCAGAATATCGATGAGAGATATGGGCAGGCTGATGGCAAAATTTGCCAGCTTGGTAAAATCCAGGTCCTGAAGGTTGACCCAGCCTTCTGTTCCTCCTTCATACCGAAAACCTATGGTGTAGGCATCAAAATCAAGTCCGAGCTGTCTCAGCTTGAGTCGAGAAACCTCCATGATTTCAAGGTCAATCACCACCTCTGCCTTTGATTTATCCCATTTGCGGAGAATTTTCTCGGCAAGCTCTATGTTGGCGGGAGTATCCCTGATGGTCAGGGTATTGAGGTTCTTGTCAACGATTATGGATGGAGCCCTGAACTGGGTGCGGAGCATCTGAGCCAGCTGGCCCTGAATCTCCTGAGCATTTATGTTGGAGAGATAGAAGGTTTTAATCGCGTTCAGCTCATACTGGGCTCGTTTTAGAGGCTGGTCAGGAGCGACGATGATTGTTCTCTCGTCAACAACACGGTAGAAATTCTTGCTCGCCATACAGAGGGCGCTGAGTGCTTCCTCAAAATTCATGTCCTTAAGCGTGATTGACATGGGCACGTCCCTGAACTGTTCATCGAAAAGGATGTTTACACCAGCAGATTTGCCCAGAGTCTGAAAAATAGTGCGCAGCGTAGCAGAGACAAACTTCAACTCCACTTTTTCTTTGGGCACCTTTAATTTCACAGGAGGCTCTATTTTCGGAGTTCTATTCTTTGGTTTTCCTTTTTTCTCCTCTTTCATCAGAAGCTTTGCTTCCTCGACTATGTCCCTGTTGAGCGGGTCGAATGAATAGGCTTTTTTATACATTTCGAGTGCCTCTTCTTTTTTCTTCTGGGCTGCAAGACGACGTGCTTCCTGAAGGTAGAAAAAGCTGGCTGCTCTCTTGGCTCTGAAAAGAGCAAGGCGGTAGACAGAATTCTTCGGATTTTCCCACAGAGCTCTCTCGAAATATTTAACCGCCTCCTCCCAGTCTTTACTCATGGCTGCCTGTGTTCCCAGCTTGTAATTCTGACTGAACGTTTCGCAGCCCCAGAGTGTCAGAAGTACAACGCCTAAAAGCAGTGTTTTTCTCATTGGCCTTCTCCTTCTAAGGAAAACCTTGTTTTTTTCTTACCAGGCCCTTCAACCTCAATATAGGAAGGTAATACTTTACTGATCCTGATATCCTGGGTAATGTATTCTCCCTCCTGAACAGCAAAGGTCTCGTCCTCGAAAACAATGAGGGCTGTCATCTTCTTTTCCATGATGATATAGCCCAGATAAACAATATCCAGCATGTTTGGGGAAGAATTCTCCTCAATCAATGAGGAAAACTGCTCGGCTTTTCTTTTGACTTCTTCCTGATTTATGGGCCTGGATTCATGGAGGGAAAAATTTCCTCTTTGGGGGGAGAAAATGTCTCTTTTGGGGGGTTTCAGCTTCTTTGGGTTTACGGTGAGAAGTTCTTTCCTCACCAGGTTTTCCTCCATTTTAGTGGTCCTCTTTTCCCTGCTCTCATTGCTTTCTCTGGTTATCTTTTCCTGAGCCAGGCAGATTCCTCCAGCAAGTGCGAGAAAAAGAGTTATCACCAGAAATTTTTTAACCTGCATAGTAACCTGCAAGAGTTATTCTCAGTTTCAAAAAGCCTCCTTCAGCTGGAGTATCGACGAAATCTATCTTTTCCAGAAGAAGAAATTTCTGAAGATTTTCTACAGCGTTGATGAATTTTTTCAGGGAAAAATAAGAACCAGTAAGGTTGAAGCTGATATTTACTTTTTTTAATTTTTCCTTCTCAAATTGAGAGTAGTAGTATTTAATGTCAGAGACCTGCACTCCGGACTCATCGAATATCCCCTCGAGCGAAAGCCTGAGGCGATTATAGCCATCATCTTCAGCATAGAAATAATTTTCTCTTAAATCTTTAATATCCTCATGAGCCTGCTTCCATTTAAGCCATTCTTTCTCTCTCTCCTCTCTCTGGCTGTTGAGCCTCTCGTACTCTGCTTGCCTGGTTGTGAATCTCGCCACTGCCTGGGTGTAACTTCTTTTTTCCTTGAGTGAAACAAAGAAAAAAAAGATAAGCACTACCAGCAGAGAGACCAGGAGTATCTGAAGTGCTTTCCTCTCATTCTGACTCAGCAGCTCAAACATTTCTTTCATACCTTAAAGAAATCTCAGATATCAGAGAACCACTCTCATCTCTTGATTCCCCCTCAACCCTTACTTTGAACTTCAGAGCCCTCAGGTTGTCTATTAACTTTAAAAGCTCTCGAAGATTTCGGGAAACAACCTTAAATCTCACTTCCATGCTTGAACCTCCGATGAGTATCGGAGCAAGGGAGACAATGTAACTCGAGTCAGGAAGAGAATTTTCCAGGCTGGCGAGAAATTCTGTCCAGGAAAAACTTTTTCTCAGAATAATGCTGTTAACCAAGTCAACTGTTCCTTTGTAGAGCTTTGTTTCTTCCTCTATTCTGCGCATGAATTCCTGTTCACTTCTCTGGGCCACCCTCACCTTCGCTTCGAGCTCTTCCATCCGGAGACGGACTTGCCCCACCTTATCCCGGTAGGTGAGGTAGGTGTGAAGGGCAAGAAAGGAAAAAAGCGCAATCACCACCACCATTACTCCAGTGAGGAGAAAAAACAGCCTCCTGTTGCGGAAAGGATGTGTGGCCAGATTTAAGACTATCCTTTTCATAGCTTTACTATGCTTCCAGCCAGAGGAGCGAGTATCTGTCTCTCTCTGGAGCTCAAATCAGAAGGCAGAAAACTATCCATTCCTTTCAGAGGGAGAACGAGCCTTTCTTTTAGCCGCGAAAACACTTCACCCTCAGGGTCTATGAGCGCTACTCTTATCCACAGAGAATCAATTTTTTTTCCCTCTTTGTCATGGATAAAATTTATTGTGTTCTCCAGCTCGGTAACAACATACTCAATTTTCTGGGAGAGATGAGGCTTATCAGTTCTATGGTGAACAAAGGGTTTAGCCCGGTAAAGTGAGATTTCTCCGTTGACGATAACCATGAGGCTGATACTTTCTTCCTCGATGTTGACCACAATCGAGTCACCTCTATCCTCTTTCTCGAACAGATTATAAAGGCTCAGTGTGGGGGTAGTGACCAATCTGGCCCTCAGCCCGGCCTTGGCGAACGAATCTTCGTACTCCTTCACTACCGCTGTCCTCGCTCCAGAAACTAGTATTTTCACCTTGGCGTTGGATTCTATCGAGGCGTAAGAAAGCCGTGTGTCGGGGGGAAGGAAAGGCATTTTCTTTTTCAACTGCCAGCGTATGATCCCTTCCCTTTCTTTATGGGAGGAAGGAAAAGAATCAAAATTTAAGACAGAAATTTTAGAGCATGGCTCAGGAATCAAACAGGCAATACTCTTCTTTGAAAGATGAAGCTTTTCTGCGCCCTGTCTGACTTTTTCCACCAGAAAAGCCTCATCGAGAACATTTTTTTTACTGAACGAAGGCTCGATAACTCCCTCTTTGAGTGGAAGTATAAAACGCTCTTTTATTTTCCTCTCTGCTCCAGAAACAAACATCCCGCTCAAGTAATGAGAGGAGACCTGGAAGGCAGCATGGGGCAGGATGGGCTGGGTGAGAGAGTGACGAATCTTTTGTGCTAAATCGGCCATTTTTTATTCCACAAAGGTAACTTTGTTCAGCTCCTTGAGACTTGTGATTCCCTTGAGCACTTTTTCCATCCCAACTTCTCTTAAAAACACCATTCCCTCTTTTTTGGCTCTCTTTTTCACCTCTGAGAGCGGCTTTTTATCGAGTATCATCTCCCTGATTTCATCCGATAGTTCGAGTAATTCAGCGATAGCAGTTCTTCCTTTATAACCGGTGTGGCCGCATTCAATGCACCCCTGGGCCTCGTAAAACTCTTTCTGCCTGTATCTCTGGGGGTCAAGCCCTGATTCGATGAGCTGTTCGCTGGTGTACTTCACAGGAGTTTTGCACTCAAGACAGAGCACTCTGACCAGCCTCTGGGCCAGAATACAGTTGAGCGCGGAAATGAAACTGTAAGGGTCAACCTGCATATGGAGGAAACGTCCGATAACATCGAAAACATTGTTGGCATGGACAGTGGTGAAGACAAGATGACCGGTCAGAGCTGACTGGATAGCAATCTGGGCGGTTTCAGGGTCCCTGATTTCTCCGACCATGATTTTATCTGGGTCATGCCGCAGGATAGAGCGCAATCCACGGGCAAAAGTCAGCCCCTTTTTCTCATTGACCGGAATCTGGATAATGCCATCTATCTGATACTCCACCGGGTCTTCGATGGTGATAATCTTGTCCTCTGGCGATTTTATCTCGGTCAGAGCAGCGTAAAGTGTGGTTGTTTTCCCGCTTCCGGTAGGCCCGGTGACGAGAACCATTCCGTAGGGTTGGGTAATATACTTGCTGAATTTCTTTAAAACAAGCTCGGAAAAGCCGAGCAAATCCAGCCTCAGGTCCTGAATTGCTTCTGTAATCATCTCTTTGTCGAGAATACGGATGACAGCATCTTCTCCATAAATGCTGGGCATTATAGAGACGCGAAAGTCTATAGTTTTGTCTTTTATCTTAAGCCTGAACCTCCCGTCCTGGGGAACCCTCCTCTCAGCTATATCGAGGTCTGACATCACTTTTACTCTGGAGATTATCGGCGCCTGGAATTTTTTGCTGATCGGCTCCATGGCTTCGCTCAGCACCCCGTCAATCCTGTATTTTATGGTAACTCCATCCTCCCTTGACTCGATGTGGACATCACTTGCCCTTTTCTGGACAGCAGTGAATATTATCGAGTTAACGAGCTTAATGATGGAACCGTCCTGGTCAGCCAGTTTTTCTACTGAGATAACCTCTTCCTCTCCACCGCTCTCCTTCTCCACCACCTGGGTGATAAACCCTTCTGTGGCATCCCTCAGCACCTGGAGGGCAGTTTCACTCTTCCGCAGAGCCTCGTGAATGGCTCTCTTTGAGGCAGCAAAAACACGAACTTTTTTCCCCAGAAAGGATTCTATGGAATCGATGGTTGCTAGGTCAGAAGGGTCAGCAATGGCAATATTCACCGTCTCGCCGTTATCTTCAAGTGGAATAAAATTGAAGCGGTAGAGAAAATCAACAGGAACGGATTGAACAAGCTCTCTCTTCAAAGAGTGGCGGGAAAGGTCGATGTAGGGAATATGATACCTTTCGGCCAGTTGTTTGGTTTTTTCCTCTTCCTCGAGAAAATCTTTTTTTATATCTCTTTTTTCCATTATCTTACCACCCTGATGATGTTAAAAATGGGCAGGTAGACAGAAAGGAGCATGGCAGCGATGAGCAAGCCCATAAAAATAATGATCACCGGCTCGACGAGAGAAACAATAGTTTCTATTTTCGTCCTTATCCTCTCTTCATAAACATTGGCCACATCCTCGAGCATCCCCTCCAAGTTTGCAGACGTTTCTCCGATGCGGACCATATCCAGAGAAAGGGGGGTAAAGAAACCTGATTTTGCCAGCGAATCGGAGAGACTCTCCCCGTTTTTAATAGACAGGGGTACGTTATCCATTCTCCTGGCCAGGAATTTATTAGGCACCGCCTGAATGGCGACAGGAAGAGCCTGGAGAAGGGAAATCCCTGCCTCCAGAAGAAGTTTCAGCGTTCTGGAGAAAAGAGCAATGGCAGATTCCACCCATATTCCCCGGGCATAGGGAATTTTTAGCTTCATCCTCTCCAGGAAGATAAAAGATTTTTCCCTCCTTCTCATCTGAAAATAGACGAAGACAAGAAGAAAGATTAAACCGAGAATGACAAGCACATTATTCCTCACAGCCCAGGAAAATCCTATCAATGCCCTGGTGATGGCAGGAAGTTCTGCCTCAAAACTGGCATAAAAGCGGGAGAATCGAGGAAGGACAAAATTTATGAGAACGGCCAAGAGGCTGAAAGAGAAGACAAGAAGAAGGGAGGGATAGGTAAGGGCTGTTTTTATCCTCTTTTTGGTTTGAGCGTTGACCTGGAGGTAATCGATATAACGCTGAATTGTTCCGGCCAGGTTTCCGCTCCTCTCCCCGGCCATAAGAGAAGCAGTGTAAACTTTGGAAAAATATTTCTCATAAGGCTGGAAAGCTTCAGATAAAGATTTGCCTCCCCGGATGTCGCTTTCGACCTTAATTAAAAGCTCCTTAAGCTGGAGGTTCTTAAGACGGCTGAGGATGATTTCTATGCTTTTCAGCACTGGGTAACCTGCCTTGATAAGAGCCACCAGCTCCTGGTTGAACATGATAAAATCTCTGTCTTTAATCTTTTTCTGGAAAGGCAGATTTGGAATATGAATTTTTTTCCAATCAACCTTAACTGCGAGAACACAAAGTCCCTCTTGCTCGAAGTGTCTCTTGGCTTCCCGGGCAGAAGAGGCAAGAAAAGATTCGGAGAAAACCCGTCCATCCTCTGCAGCAAGTCGACAGTAGTAGTAAGGCATTACTCTCCCCTGGAATTATAGCCTTCGCCGTCTATAGCTACTTGATTCATAATAAGTAATCCGCTATTTTTTGTCAAATTAACAAATTTTGTCACTTAACAGGTGTAATTCTTCCAGAGGAGAGCCTGAGCGTCAATAACCCATGTCGATGATATAGAGGGTGATTTCCCCTCTTCCTGGACGACCACGAATGCTCACCTGGATAGAAAAAATATATATGGGAATGCTTCCTTCCATCTATTGACAAAAAATTATGAAAGCTTTATGTTTTAACTACCTGATGAAGAAAAGGATTGTTTTAATAATCTTAGTCCTCGGTTTGGCGATTATTCTAATGCCCCCCTCTGATGCAAATTCCGGTATGAGTAGAGCTTTGGCGGATAATCCAGACTCAGCCTACCAGGAAACTCCAGTAAAAAAACAGCGTTACGATTACATGAGCACTCTTTTCTCCAGGAATGCAAAGTCTCTGGGATTAAAAATAGACCCGGATGTTCAGAGACTAATCAATCAGCCGCATATAAAATGGGCCATCAGAGCAGAAGAGCGCCATATTCTAAGGTAAAAGGACTTCTTCATATATTTTTTAAACGGATGATTCAAATTTTTGGATTTAGGATTGAAGCCAGCTAGGATTCAGCAGATATGAATACTAAGTCATACCCGGCCCTAGTCCCGCTCCTTGTACTCCTCACACTCTGCGGGCTTAATATCTATAAAAAAATAACCTGGAAAGAACCTACGGACGGTGTTATATGGAAGAAAAAGCCTGTCGGTCTTGTGGCTGTTAAGATAGAAACCAGTGGCCCTGGATTCATAGGAGGGCTGAAAAAAGGAGATATTCTCTATTCCATAAACGGCGAAAAGGTCGAAAACCTAGTCGATCTCAAGAAGCAGCTCTGGCTGATAGGAACGAATCAAACCGTCAGTTATGAAATCGTCCGTTACCGTGGAGAACAACCCATCAAGCCCAACATTCGCCTCTCCCAGAAAAGGGTCAATTACATCTATCTTTTTCTTGTTCTCGTCGGCCTGACCTCGCTCGTAGTTGCCCTTTTCATCTTCATCAACTCTAACAAACCGCTCGAAAAGTCACACGTCCATTTTTATGCTCTCTGTTTCTCCTTTTTCTGTTTTCAAATCTTCTCCGCCACAGGCAAACTGGATTTCCTCGACAGTGTTTTCTACTGGATTGATAATACTGCCTTCCTCTTCTTCCCTCCTCTTCTTCTTCACTTCTTTTTAAAGTACCCGCAGAGAAAACCATCTGGCTCGTCTCAGATCAGAGCTTACCTCTTCTACCTTCCGGCTCTTTTTCTCTTTATTCTTAAAATTGCACTCCACCTCCCATTCTGGAATCGTCTCGGTGAAGGAACTATCATCAGCTTCTATTCAACCCTGGAAAGACTCGACCTTCTCCATTTTATCTTCTTTTCTCTTGCCTGCCTTGGATCTCTTATCCACAGAGTACTCAAGCCCTCAAACATCCTCATAAAGAAACAGTTGAAGTGGCTGATTAACGGCCTTGCCTTCAGCTTTATCCCTTTTACTCTCGTCTATCTTGTGCCTTATCTACTCGGACAGCTTCCTTCAAGAGCAGCAGAACTTTCTGTTCTCCTCCAGGCACTGATGCCTCTCACTCTGGCCTATTCGATATCTAGCGCCAGGCTTATGGACTTCGGCGTCATCCTCAAGAAAGCCATCACCCTCCTCTTCGCTTATGTGGTTATCGGAGGGGTGTACATTTTTGTCAGCTCTCAGACCAGATTCTTCTACGAATACAGGATCAACGCTATCATCCTCGGTATCTTGGCCATAATCCTCGGCGCCACTCTTTTCTCCCCCTTGAAAAACCTTTTTCAGAGCTTGGTTGACAGACTGTTCTACAAGCGAAGCTACAAATACCGCAAAACGCTGCTTTTCATAAGCAAGGAGTTGAGTCGGGAGAGAAACCTTCATAAACTATCTCACTCTCTCCTTGATTTAATCGCCAACGCCCTATCATTGAAAAACATCGCTCTTCTTCTTCCTCAGGAAGAAAACTCACCTGTATTCTTCATACTCTGTTCTAAAGGAGACCTTGTTTTTTCTGAAAACAGACTCATCTTTGACAGGGAGCTCTACCAGAGTCTGCTGGAGAGAGATTACCTCACTGTCTATTCTTTCCCTGACCAGAAGGAGCTGGAAAGAAAATTCAGAGAACTGTGCTCCTTCGGGCTTTTTCACTTTATGCCTTTTAAGGTCGAAGAAAAAATAGTAGGCTGTCTGGGGATGGGAAAAAAAGAAGACAACACCTTTCTCAGCAGTGAAGACTGGGATTTACTGACAACCATATCATCGCCGGTAGCTTTAGCTCTGGAGAATGCCTATCTCTACAATCAAATTAACATAAGGGCCCTGGAGCTGGAGAGGCTCAAAGACTACAGTGAAAACATCATTGAAAGCCTTACTGTGGGTGTGGCTGTGCTTGACCAGAAGGGCAGAATAATCGGCTGGAATCGGATTCTCGAGGAAAAATTCCTCAAGAAAAAGGAAGAAGTGATGAACAGGAGCCTTATCGATGTTATCGGCAGAAAGAATTTCTCAGCCATCTTTCCCTCTGACACCCAGCAGGACTACCGGCTCTTGAGTGAGATAACAGTTGAATTACCTTCCAGTGAAGAGGCCATTTTTGACATCGCCAAAACTCCCCTTCTTGACAATCAGATGCAGCCCTACGGAACAATCATCGTCTTCGAAGATATTACCGAAAGAATCTCTCTCCAGCAGCAGCTTTTAACTTCTGAGAAACTCGCTTCCATTGGACTTCTCTCAGCCGGAGTCGCCCACGAAATAAACACCCCTCTGACAGGAATCTCAAGCTACGTCCAGCTCCTCCAGAAAAAACTTTCAGGCTCTCCTCACACCCAGATACTGGAAAAAATTGAAGCCCAAACTGACAGGGTAGGAAGAATTATAAAGAACCTGCTTAACTTTGCCCGAAATCCTTCCGACTTTTCATTCAACCGCATTGACCTTAGAGAAAACCTTCGGGAAATCATCTCCCTTATCGAGTACAAGCTAAGAACAATGAACATCAAGCTCGAGCTCAACCTCTCCCCCCTCAAGCCTATCTGGGCTCAGGGAGAAAGGCTTCAGCAGGTTTTTATTAACATTATTCTCAATGCCATAGATGCCATGCCAGGAGGGGGAAAGCTGAAGATAGAGCTCTTTCAGAAAAACAGTGAAGCTGTGGTCAACATCATGGACAATGGCACGGGTATAAAAAAGCAACACCTCCCTCATATTTTTGACCCTTTCTTTACCACCAAGGGTATTGGCAAGGGCACTGGGCTCGGTCTGTCCATAAGTTATGCTATCATCAGAGAACACGAGGGGAAAATAAACGTTGAGAGCGAAGAAGGCAAAGGCTCTCTTTTTTCCATATCCATTCCTCTTGATCTGGATAAGAGAAAATCATTAAAATCTCCTCCATCACCAGAGTGAAAAAATGAAAGACAAAGGAATTATTCACGTCATCGACGACGAACCAATAATCCATGAAGTTCTCGGCCAGCTTCTAGCTTCTGAGGGCTACCAGGTAGAGCTTTCATCAACGGGTGAGGAAGCTCTGGAAAAATATTCTGATAAAGCTTTTGACCTCACTCTCCTTGATCTGCTCATGCCTGGTATGGACGGCCTCGAAGTCCTTAAGAAGCTAAAAAAAATCGATCCCCACGCCCTAGTCATCATCATCACTGCCTATGCTTCGGTGGAGTCAGCTATCAAGGCCATGAAAGAAGGAGCATACGATTACATCCAGAAGCCCTTCAAGCATGATGAGCTTTTGATGACCATCCGCAGAGTGCTAGAATTCAAGCATCTCCGGGAAGAAAACATACGCCTTAAAGACGAAGTCAAGCGCAAATACAGCTTTGAAAACATCATCGGAAAAAGCAAAGTCATGCAAAAAGTTTTTGACCTCATAAAAGCCGCCGCCCCAACGAAAAGCACAATCCTTCTTCAGGGAGAAAGCGGAACCGGCAAGGAGCTTGTAGCTCGTGCCATCCATCAATACAGCGACCGTGCACACCAGCCATTCGTCATTGTCAACAGCGGCTCACTCCCCCCAGACCTACTCGAAAGTCATCTTTTCGGCCACGTAAAGGGCGCTTTCACCGGGGCAACGAGCAGTAAAAAAGGGCTTTTCGAAGCAGCTGACAAAGGGAGTATCTTCTTCGATGAAATTTCCACTCTCAACCTTGAAACCCAGGCAAAACTGCTGAGGGTCATGCAGGGGAAAGAGTTCATGAGGCTGGGTGGTACGAAAACAATAATAGTTGACACCAGAATCATTGCCGCCACCAACACCAACCTCGAGAAGCTCATTGAACACAAGCTCTTCAGGGAAGACCTGTTTTACAGGTTAAACGTGATCAAGATTGAACTCCCGCCCCTCAGGGAGAGGAAAGAAGATATTCCTCTTCTGGTCAAGCATTTCGTCGACATCTACGCCAGGGAGAACAAAAAAGAAATCGAGGGCGTCTCAGAGGATGTGATGGAAATTCTGGAAAACTACAACTGGCCGGGAAACATCAGAGAGCTTGAAAATCTGATGGAGCGTGCGGTTGTCCTCACCAAATCTAAGGTTATCACAAGGGAAAATCTTCCTCCCTTTCTCCTCCCACAGCAGAAAAAAGAATCCCAGAGTTTAACCTCTTTCCACGATGACCTCAATCTTAAAGACCAGATTCAAACTTACCAGAAAAAAGCTATCGAGACAGCCTTGAAAAAGACAAAGGGAGTTCAGAAAGAAGCGGCCAGGATACTGGGTCTAAAGCCCACAACCCTGAACGAAATGATAAAACGGCTGAAAATAGATTCCAGAAACTTCGCCTGAAAGAGCTTCTGTCTTCAGAAAAACCCACCCGGTACTGTATGCTCAGGATTAACCCTGATTCTGGACGGTTTCACTGTTGCTGTGAAAGAAAAGATGCCTTTTTTCTGGGAAACAACAATTTTTTTCCTTACCTTTTTACCGTTCTCCCTCCACTCAATCCAGAGGGGAAATACAAAATTTCCTCTGAGCTGATTTATGCGCAAAATGAGCTCGAATGAATCCCCCTTCTTCTCTACCGAATGCTCGACACTCACCTCGGGGAGGAGATGAGTCTCAAACCAGCTCTCGAAAAAAGGCTTCAGACTTCTCCCTGAAACCTTCTCCATGCTGCGGATAAAATCGGCTGTAGTTGCTTTGCTGTATTTGTGGGCTGCAAAAAAATTGCTGGTTCCCTTAAAAAACAATTCATCACCCAGGATTTCTCTCAACATGTTAAGAACGAGTGAAGTCTTGTTATAGATGATGGTCTGAAAAGCATCGAAGTCGAAATAGCTCAGGCGAGACCCCATGCTCACTGGTCCCCACTGAGTTTTTTTCTCTGTCCAGTTCGAGAATTTTCTTAAAATCTGATTGAGTGTTCGCTCGCCTCTTTTCTCACTCAGATAAAGGACAGCAGAATACTGGGCCAGTCCTTCACTCAGCCACTGATCACGATAGCTTGCCCAGGTAACGCCCTGACCCCACCATTGATGGGCAATTTCATGAGCAAGGAAATATTCTCTCCAGCGTGAAAGGTCAACAGGACTGGCCGGATTTCGGTAAATCCTGTTCATTCCCTGCTGTGGAGGCCTGTTGATAACGATGAAAGATGCCGGGCTGTGGCCGCCGCTGAGCGGCCAGAGTCTCTGGACAATGCTTAACTTCTCATAGGGAAAATTGCCGAAATGGCTCTCATAGAATTCAAGTATCTCAAGCGCATCCTCCAGGACATCCCTCTCATAATACCGCATGTTTGAGGACACATAGACTTCCACCGGGATGTATCCTTTGTCTTCCTCAACCTTGGTGAATTTTCCGACGATGAAAGAAAGATACTTGACCGGATGGACTGTCTCAAAAACATAAAAAAAGTAACCCAGCTTTTCCACCTCTTCAATTCCTCTCAAATCCTCCAGCATCCCTGATTTTCTCAGCTCCCCGTTTGCAATGCAGAGGTAAGAGGGGGGTACGATTATTCTCACCCGAGCCTGAAAATAATCAACATCGGGCGGCGAGGGGTACCAGTAGGCCGATTGAGTGAACAGATGGCTGAAGAAGCGAGGGGGAACAATTATCTCCTGGTCAAGTCCAACCTGGGGAGCTGGGATCACATCTGCTACCTGTTGAGGCAGCTCCAGCTTTCCCCGGTAGTAAACTTCTATCATCGCTGACTCAGACTGGTTAATAGGCTGAACAAGATAGATATAGATGATGTTCCTCATCCTGTCCTGGGTGTAAAAAAGCTCGTTTCTTTGTTCATCAAAAATACGCAGGATTTTCAGCTTGGAATTGAACTTAAACTTGAGGCTGCTCAGGGAAGAGACTTCAGATTTTACCCTTATTCTTGCCCTCCCTGAAAGGAAAGATTGACGCGGATTGAAGTCTATATCGATGGAGTATTTTTCAATGTCGTACTTCTGAGCAAAAGAAACAAAAAGTTTCTTGCCCTCCTCGGGAAAAGAAGGGGAATATAGATTTATCAATCTCTCTTTCCCAGCATCAAAGAGAGTCACCTCGTCTCTGGAAAAAGGAGAATAGATGTAAGTCATCAGACCTGTTTTCCTTCCCTCAAAATCGAACACTACCTGTCCTCCCTGAGGGAGGAAGGAAAGAAGACCGCCATCCAGCGAGCTTTCAATCGTAAATGAACGAGGATAGTGGCGCTGAAAAAGGGAGTAAGCTCTGTTTATCTCGGCCTGGGTGACAGGCTTCTTTCTCGCAGGAGCTTCCCTCTCAATTTTCACGTTATTCTCGAAAAATTCCTCGGAGAATCTGAGGTAGACGTAATCGAGTGTGTCTTCAAGGACATCCGTCTTGTAGATAAGCTGGAGCTGGTGCTGCTCTTCAGGCTGGGAAGGGAAAAAAGAAAGGCTACCCTTGCCCGTGATGAGGAGGGCGGTTTCCAGACCAGGAATGTTGTCGTAAAAAATAATTGCATCTTCAAAATAAAGGCTAATATCAACGTATTCAACCCTGACAGACTTTACCCTCTCAATCCTCTCTGATGGAATCTCTATTTTGTAGAGAATGCTCATATTCCCTAAGGTCTCTTTTTCCACAATCTTCCACGTCTCCTCCTGGCGCAAAAACGATATTCTCCACAACTCAATGAAGGCGGAGTAATCATTGTCGTAAACAACCTGATAATTTGCCCTTACCTTTCCCCTTTTTTCCTCTTCTTTTCTCACCGCATGGAAGCTTATCCTTTCCATCTTAAAATCATCATACATTGACTCAGCATTCTCTCTCTCCCTGGAGCGGATTTCGGGTGCGAATGCCTGGAGGTAAGATTCCATGTTCCTGGTGTTGAAAGACTCCTGGAGCCGGGCCATAAAATCCTTAAGGCTTTCGGCAGGAGTAGAGACTGCGGAAAGCAAGAGGAGCAATATGATCAGAATCACAAAAAGCAGAATAAAATGTCTGCTCATTTTTTCATACTAAAGAAAAAGCATTTTTCATGCCAGTTTGAAGCAAACCTGCTCTTTCTCTGCCTTGTGATAATTATACTCTATTACCCTCGACTTTCCCAGTTCCAGGCACTCAGGAATTGTGAATCAGGAGATAAACTTTGCTCCAAAAAAAATGAATCTAAGCCGGAGATTAAATTTAAATTGGCAAAAGTTTAAAAAACATGTAAACATATTTTACATCCTATGCTCTTTTCTTTCTTCTTGACACACCTAAAAAATTTGCCATAATGTAATACTCACACAGGAAAAAGATGCCCAAAAAAAATCACCACACTCTTGGCCATCATTACATCGTCGAGGCCTCTGGCTGCAACCCAAAAATAATCAGCAGCGTGGAAAAGGTTCAGGAAATCCTGGTTAAGGCTGCCGTGGTAGCAGGAGCTCAAGTGTGGTCGATCTCCTTCAGCAAATTCCCCCCTCAGGGAGTAAGTGGCGTTGTCGTTATTTCTGAATCTCACATTTCCACTCACACCTGGCCCGAAGAGAAGTATGTGGCCTTGGACATCTACACCTGCGGCGAGGATATAGACCCTGAGAAAGCGGTAATTTTTGCTGTGGAAGGCTTCCAGGCCTCCACTTCCCACATCACTGAAATCACTCGAGGTATAGATGAAGGAGACAAAGTCTTCTTCCACAGTTTCATTACCTGGGAAGAGGATTTTGAAACCGAAAAAGAAAAAAACGAAGGTTGAATTGACAAAAGTTTTTGACCTTTGTTATAAAATTAAATTCTATTATATTATTTAAATTAATAAAAAAGGAGAGGTCTCATGTCTAATTATGTTTCTGACTTTATGGCAGAAGTAAAAGCAAAAAACCCCAATGAACCTGAATTTCACCAGGCGGTCGAAGAAGTTGTTACATCTCTTGAACTCGTCATGGAAAGACATCCCGAATTCAGGAAGGCCAAGATTCTGGAGAGAATAGTAGAACCTGAACGTGTTATCATCTTTCGTGTTCCCTGGATGGATAAAAAAGGTGAAATCCATGTTAACCGCGGCTACAGAATCGAAATGAACAGTGCCATCGGTCCTTACAAAGGAGGTCTGCGTTTTCACCCCACAGTCAACCTCAGCATCCTTAAGTTTCTTGCCTTCGAACAGGTTTTCAAGAACAGCTTAACGACCCTTCCTATGGGTGCTGGAAAAGGAGGCGCTAATTTCGATCCCAAAGGGAAATCTGACAATGAGGTAATGTGGTTCTGTCAGAGTTTTATGAATGAGCTTTACAGACACATCGGTCCTGACACCGACGTACCGGCAGGCGATATTGGCGTTGGTGGACGTGAAATAGGGTACATGTTCGGCCAATACAGAAAGCTGAAAAACGAATTTACCGGTGTTCTCACCGGAAAAGGGCTTACCTGGGGAGGCTCGCTCATACGGCCTGAAGCTACGGGTTACGGTGCAGTCTATTTTGCCTCTGAAATGCTTCAGACCAGAAATGAAACCATGGAAGGAAAAACCTGCCTTGTTTCCGGAAGTGGAAATGTTGCCCAGTACACGGTTGAAAAAATTATTCAGCTGGGCGGCAAAGTGGTGACATTATCTGACTCAAACGGATACGTCTACGACCCTGAAGGAATTGACGACAAGAAGCTTGCCTGGGTAATGGAACTGAAGAACATCCGCCGCGGCCGCATAAGGGAATACGCAGACGAATTCAAGACCGCCACCTATACAGAACGCGACCCAAACCTTGATTACAATCCCCTCTGGACTCATAAAGCTGATTGTGCTTTCCCCAGCGCCACTCAGAACGAAATCAACGCCAGAGATGCTCAGCATCTTCTTGACGGCGGAGTTTACGTCGTGTCTGAAGGTGCAAACATGCCCACCACACTGGAAGGAATAAAACTCTTCCTTGATGCCAAAATACTGTTTGGTCCGGGGAAAGCTGCAAACGCAGGCGGTGTTGCCGTCTCTGGTTTGGAGATGTCACAGAACAACCTGCGGCTGAGCTGGACAAGAGAGGAAGTTGATAACCGATTACATCAGATTATGAAGAACATTCACAAAGCTGCTGCCCAAGCTGCTGAAGCTTACAGAACTCCGGGCAACTACGTAAACGGTGCCAACATTGCTGGCTTCCTGAAGATTGCCCAGGCCATGATGGAACAGGGCCTGGTATAAGAGAAATTTCTGGCCTTGCTCCCAGAGCTATCTTCTGTTTAGTGTTTACTGTTCTCTGAGGTTATGTTATAAATAGCTCTGGTTTAAAATGGGTGTTGTAACTATTGTCATCAGCCTTTTCGTCCTTTTCTTTGCCATAACCGTTCATGAAGCTTCTCACGGCTGGGCTGCCCTTAAAATGGGAGACCCGACTGCCTACAACCTGGGAAGAGTTACTCTCAACCCTCTTGCTCATATCGACCCCATAGGCACAATTCTTTTCCCTCTTATTCTGGTTATTATTGGTGCTCCTGTCTTCGGCTGGGCCAAACCTGTTCCGGTCAATCCCTTTAACCTCAAGAATCCCCGTCGTGATAACCTCTGGATTTCAGCAGCCGGTCCTCTCTCCAACCTCACTGTCTCAGCTCTGGCTGTGATCTGCATCTCCATCCTCAAAGCGATTAAACCAGGAGTAAAATATTTTCTGTACGATTTTATCTACAGACACGGATCATTCCCTCGTGGGTTTTTTCCCCTTGAAGGATTGGCTCTTGTTCTCTTCTACGCTGTGCTCATAAACGCCTATCTGGCCGTGTTCAACCTTATTCCCATTCCCCCCCTCGATGGAGGAGGGGTGCTGATGGGAATCCTTTCCGAAGAGAAAGCCCAGAAAGTGGAGCGTCTCAGGCCTTTTGGTTTCCTCATTGTTCTGGGATTGATTTACCTAGGTCTTCTTGACCTGATTATTGCCCCCATCCAATTCATAATTCATGCAGTGATATTTTCTTGAGATGAAAGCACGAAAGACAGTGCTCAGTGGAATGAGGCCCACAGGCCCTCTCCACCTCGGCCATTATGCAGGAGCTCTCCGCAACTGGATTGCTATGCAGGAGACATACAGGTGCTTCTATTCCATCGTCACCTGGCATGCTCTGAGCTCAGAGTACCAGAACTCACACATCATAAAGGATTACATCTTCGACTATGCAGCAGGCTGGCTGAGTGTGGGGCTTGACCCTGAAAAAAGCGTTATCTTCGTCCAATCAGAAGTAAAAGAGCACGCCGAGCTCCATCTTCTCCTCTCCATGGTCATTCCTCTCCCCTGGCTGCAGAGGGTTCCAACTTTCAAGGAAAAACAGAAGGAATCTCCGGATAAAGACCTCAACACTTATGGCTTCCTTGGCTATCCGGTTCTTCAGACAGCGGATATCATCATCTACAAAGCAGAGGTTGTTCCAGTGGGAGAAGACCAGGCTTACCATCTTGAACTTGCGCGAGAAATTGTCCGCCGCTTCAACAGGATTTTTAAGCCTGTTTTTCCTGAACCACAGATACTCCTCACCGAGGTACCGAAGCTGGCCGGCACTGACGGCCGCAAGATGAGCAACTCACTCGGGAATGCGATTTATCTCACCGACTCACCTCAAACAATCAAGGAGAAAATATCGCCCATGGTCACAGACACCAGAAGAAAGAGGCGCACCGATCCTGGAGAGCCAGATGATTGTCCGGTGTTTACGCTCCACAAAGCATTTGTTTCCCCAGAAAAGAGAGAAGAGCTGGCCAGCGGCTGCCGCAGAGCAGGAATCGGGTGTCTGGAGTGCAAAAACGTTCTCATCGAAAGTATTCAGGCTTTTCTTGCTCCTGTCCAGATAAAAAGGAAAGAATATGAGAAAAACCCGAAAATCATCTGGGATTTCCTCGAGGAGGGTAACCGGAAAGCAAGAAAAGTGGCTCAAAAAACGATGGAAGAAGTGAGGGCAGCCATCGGGTTCTAGCCCCTGCTTGAAATTCTCTTATGGAAACGAGAGACAGCTATCAAGTCAGGCTTAAGGTATTTGAAGGGCCGCTCGACCTTCTCCTTTTCTTGATTAAAAAGCAGAAAATTGACATCAATCAGATTCCGATAGCTACTATCACCCGAGAATACATGGCTTACCTCGATAAAAAAGAAAAGATAAACCTCGACCGGGAAGCAGAATTTCTTCTCATGGCTGCGCTCCTCATCTACATCAAATCACAGATACTCCTACCTTGTGAACCAGGACCAGAAGAAGAGGAAGACCCAAGGCAGGTTCTTGTCGACCGTCTCCTCGAGCACCAGAAAATTAAAGCTCTGTCCACCATTTTACGGCAGAGAGAGAGCGAAGAACAGCTCAGGTGGAAGCGGAATTTCTCCCCGGTGAAGCTCGAAGAGGAGGAACTACAGCTTGAAGAAGTCTCCCTTTTCGACCTTGCCGAGCGTTTTTTCTTCCTGATGAAAAGAAAAGAAAGTGAAAAAAAGCATGTTATAAAAGGAAAACAGTATTCGCTTGAAGAGAAAATGAAGGAAATCGTAGAACTTCTCAAAAAAAACTCATCTCTGGACTTTGTCCATTATTTTTCGACGCACGAATCACTCGAGGAGGCCCTGGTTTCCTTTTTCAGCCTTCTCGAGCTTCTCAGGGCCAGAGTGGTTGTTGCTCTCCAGGAACAACTCTTCGACTCTATAAAGGTCTGGCTGGCCCGAGACCATTAGACATGAAAACACGGATGAAGAACAGATTAAAAAATGTCATCGAAAGCCTGATTTTCATCTCTCTAGAACCTTTAACTCTGGATAAAATAAAAGACATCCTCAAAGAATTCCCGGAAAAAGAAATCGAAAAAGCGGTTGAAGAGCTTCTTACTGGTTACAATTCTAACGACAGGGGAATCCAGATTCTCCAATCAGCGGGTGGCTTTCTCTTTTCCACCCGCTCCGAGTACGACTCCTACGTGAGGCGCCTGCTGAGAAGCGAGAGGAAATACAGATTATCACCGGCCTCCCTCGAGACTCTCTCCATCATCGCCTATCATCAACCCGTCACCCTGGCTGAAATCTCAGCCATAAGAGGAGTCGATTCCTCTCACACTCTTAAGACACTGCTGGAGAAGAAACTGATAAAAATTTCTGGGAGGAAAAAAGCGCCCGGAAAACCTCTCCTCTACCGAACCACTGATAAATTTCTAATCTATTTCGGTCTTAATAGCCTGAAAGAGCTCCCAACAGAGGAGGAAATCGAATCCCTTCTGGAAGAGGAAGAACAACTTGAAGAATAAAACCTTCTCTACCATCTTACCTCTTGTTCAGTGCTTCCTGGCTATGTTCATTATTCTTTCCACGTTTTCCTGCCGCCCGGAAGGGCTGTCATTCTCTCCCCCTCCTGCTGACAGACACCAGCCTTACAATTTTAGAGCCCGAAAAGGGATGGTCGTTGCTGCTCATCCCCTGGCCGCAGAAGCCGGTCTTCAGATACTTAAACAGGGAGGAAATGCGATCGATGCGGCTGTGGCCACCTCCTTTGCTCTCAATGCGGCCGAACCTTTTGCCTCGGGTATAGGAGGAGGGGGGTTCATGCTCATCTACCTCGCCTCGGAGAAGAAAGCGACCGTCATTAATTTTCGAGAAAAAGCACCAGCTAAAGCTTTTCCGGACATGTTCTGGGAGAAGGGAAAGGTTAAAACCGAGCTGAGGGAAGCGCACGGCCTGGCCGTTGCCGTGCCTGGTGCTCTTGCAGGCTGGCAGTATGCCCTGGAAAAATACGGAACAAAAAGCCTGGCCGAGGTCATGCAACCGGCCATAGAAATCGCGGAAAAGGGATTCAGGATTGGAGCCACCTACAGCACAATTAACAAGGATGAGTATGATAAGCTGATTAAGATGGCAGGTGAGTCGACTGTCTACCTAAATCAGGGCTTCCCCTATGAGCCCGGTGATTATTTCCGAAATCCTGAGCTGGCCCGAACTTTCAGACTTTTAGCTTCAAAAGGCATTCAAGAATTTTACACCGGTGAAGTGGCTAAAAAAATTGTCTCTGCCGTGAATGAGAAAGGAGGACTTTTCACTCTCTCTGACCTGGCTTCATACAGGCCCAGTGAACAGACTCCTTTAGTCGGAAACTACAAGAACCTCACCCTCTACACCATTCCTCCACCAAGCTCGGGCGGAGTTCATACTATCCAGCTCCTCAACATAGTTGAAAACTGGCCGCTGAGGAAATGGGGACATAACAGACCTCTCTACATTCACCATCTGAGCGAAGCCCTCCGGCTTGTCTTTGCCGACAGAGCCCGCTACCTGGGAGACCCCGACTACGTACACATACCTCTTCAGGATCTTACCTCTAAAGAATATGCTCGCCGCCTGGCACGAAAGATAAAACCCGACCAAATCCTCAATTCCTATCCACCGGGTGAATTCGACGAAAAACCCCTCACAGAGGGAAACACAAGCCATCTCTGTGTTATTGACACGGAGGGAAATATTGTCTCCCAGACACAATCGATAAACTACTTCTTCGGTTCGGGAATAATACCTGAGCACACAGGCTTTCTTCTGAACAACCTCATGGCAGATTTTACACCAGACCCTGAATCCTTGAATGCTCCCCGTCCAAGAAGAAGACCGGTAAGCTCCATGACTCCGCTCGTCATTTTCAAAGGAAGCACGCCTTTCCTGGTGCTCGGTTCTCCTGGCGGTTCAAGAATCTTCTCCTCTCTGACCCAGATTATTCTCAACGTGGTTGAATTCGGCCTCTCACTCGACGAAGCTATCGAAGCTCCGCGATTTTTCTCCTATTCATCAAAGGGAAAGGCAATGAGCATCTCGCTCGAGCGCCGATTTCCAGAAAGTATCATTCAGGAACTGAAAAAAAGAGGAAACCGAATCAGGGTTATGGAAGATTATGATACCTACTTCGGTGGTGCCCAGGGGATTATGATTCTGAAAGGAGGAAAACTTCTCCTTGGAGGAGCTGACTCAAGGCGCGACGGCTACGGAGCCGGATACTGAACTAAAGCAAAAATCAAGGGACACGTACCGATTTCAGAAATTCGGTACATGTCCCTGATTTGAAGAATCTCAGGAGATATGAGATGAGAAAAATTTTTATTTTATTCACTATTTTCTCTTTTATGGCTTCATCACCTACATTCCCGGCTCAAGCCTCGTATGAAGAACTCTTCGAGCAACCACTCCTCATCACCTCTGCAGGCCAGAGTGCTGAGGTTCAGCTGGCTATGGTCCTGGCTAAAAAAGCAGGACTCTCCTACACTCTTTCTAAGACAGCAACAGAAAAAGAGCTTGAAGGAATGAAGACACTCGTTCTCGTCATCGGAGCAAGCCTAAAAGGCCTGGGCGCAGCAGGTCTGGATATGAACAAAGAAAAAGAAAGAGTGGAGAGCCTGCTCAAAGGAGCAAAAACAAGAGGGATTCCCCTCCTCTGCCTCCACCTGGGCGGAGAGCAAAGAAGGGGTGCGCTCTCTGATGAACTGATAAAAGCTTTCCTACCCGCGGCCAGGATGGCACTCGTCGTAAAGTCAGGTAACAAAGACGGTCTTTTCACCACAATATGCAGCCAACATAGGATTCCTCTTGTTGAGGTCGAAAGAACTATCCAAGCTGCCGAGCCTCTAAAGCGTGCTTTTAAGCTTAAAGATTAAGATATGCCTGATTCCCTCATCTTTCTTCTCATGGTGGCTGTGTTCGTCTTAGCCGCCATGCTTCTCAAACTCCCCATAGGTGTCTCGCTTGCCATCTCGGCCCTGAGCGGTGCCCTTGTCGGTGGAAAAGGAATTGCCCTCCGGCACCTGGTCGAAGGAAGCTTTGTTTACTTCGACACCATTCTTCTTATCCTCACCGCCATGATTTTCATGAAAGTCCTTGAAGCATCGGGTCTTCTTGATGCTATCACCTCCCACCTTCTCCGCCTCTTCTACAAGAGAAAAATCTCGCTCCTCCTGACTGTGATGCTTATTACTATGTTCCCGGGAATGATTACCGGCTCCTCCACAGCTGCGGTGCTCAGCTCCGGGGCCCTGGTGGCACCTGTGCTCATCAAACTCGGCCTTTCAAAGCAAAAGACAGCCGCCCTCATTGCCATGGGAGGAATTCTGGGCATGATTGCACCCCCGGTAAACATCCTGGTCATGATCATGGGAGGTGGGGTTGACATGCCTTACATGGGACTAACCATTCCTCTTCTCTTTATCGTTATTCCCCTGGCTGTCTTGATCTCGGTCTGGATAGGTTACAGGGACATCAATATTCTCGAGCGGGAGAGGATGATAGAAATTCTCCCTCCCTCTCCAACCATCAGATACAGATTCCTCCTTTACCTGCCTCTCGTCGTAGTCTTTGCCCTCATGCTCGGCCAGGGTCTGCTGGCAAAAGCTATGCTCGATCCTGGCTTGCCAGCCATTTTTCTCCTGGGAAGTTTCGCTGGACTCTTGTGTGGAAAAAGTTTCAATTTTCTCAAGGTCACCCAGCAAGCGGTAAAGGAAGCCATGCCCATTCTCAGCATCCTGGTCGGGGTTGGAATGTTTATCCAGATAATGACTCTCACCGGAGGAAGAGGATGGACTGTTATTTCCTTTCTCTCTCTGCCAGCGTGGTTACTCTATCTGGGCATAGCTACCAGTATGCCTCTTTTCGGGGCGGTCTCTGCCTTCGGCTCTGCCTCCATCCTGGGCGTTCCCTTTATCCTCGCTCTCATCAACAGGAATGCGATTATCACCTCTGCCGCACTTTCAGCCATAGCCGGCCTGGGTGACCTGATGCCGCCCACTGCTCTCGCCGGCATCTTTGCTGCCCAGGTGGTAAACGAACCCAACTACTTCAGGGTTCTTCGCTACTGTCTTATTCCCGCTCTTTTCGAAGTTACGATGGGAGTAGGAGTTCTTCTCCTCGCTCCTTTGCTGGATAAATTTATGTAAACTCAGGAAAAAAGAATGAAGATTCTTTATTTACTCATCGTTCTTTACGCCTCGGGACACATAGTATTTTATCTTTTTGAGGAGAAAAAATTTTGGAATCAACTGAGCGCTGCCCTTGTTCTCATCATCTTCCTCCTCCGCCTTTTTCTGATTAAGTAAATGAAAAAAATAAAGGGAAATACTCTCACCGCAGCAGCCATTACCGCTGGGATAATATTCATCTGCACTGTTTCCTCTTTTTCATTCCTCAGCATGCAGAGGAAAGAAGACATTTTCCCCAGCTCGGGGCTGAGTTCGGTAAAAAAACTGAGCTCCTACCTTCCCTCTCTAAGAAAAACAGGTGGAGAGAGTGAGGTCTACATTTACGAGGGCAAGGAACAAGGAGGCACGCTTCTCATCACCGGTGGCACTCATGCCAATGAGCCTGCAGGTTTTCTGACAGCCGTTATTCTCATCGAAAACATTAAAGTCGAGAAGGGAAAAATAATAATCATTCCCCGAGCGAATAACAGTGCTTTTACTCACAGTGACCCCCAGGAGGCAAACCCACAGCGTTACTCGATCGAGACAGCCGGAGGGAAAAGGTGGTTTCGCTTTGGCTCCCGTCTCACAAATCCCGTCCACCAGTGGCCTGATCCTGCTGTATACATCAATCCCGCAGGACAGAAGCTCTCAGGGGTTGAAGTCCGAAACCTGAACCGCTGTTATCCGGGGAAAAAAAAAGGATTCCTGACCGAAAGAATCGCCTTGGCCATCATGGAGCTGATAAAAAAAGAAAAGGTGGCTCTGGGGATTGATTTGCACGAGGCAGCTCCTGAATACCCTGTGATTAATGCCCTTGTCTTCCACGAGAACAGCGCTGAGCTTGCTGCCCTTGCTTACCTCAAGCTCCAGTTTGAAGGATTCGAATTCAGACTTGAGTCTTCACCTCCAAACCTGCGTGGTCTGAGTCACAGAGAATGGGGAGATGGGGCCGGGATAAAAACCATTCTTCTGGAAACAGCGAATGTCTCCCATGGTCGCCTCAAGGGAAGGCCATCAGCAAACCTGGTCGTGGAAGGAAAGGACAAATACTATCTTAGAGCCTCAAATCTTGGCCTGCTGTTTGTTCCTTTCAGTGAAGAAGGAATTCCTCTCAAACTCAGAGTTGCCCGTCATCTGGCAGCTCTGGGTGCCATTCTTTCTAGCTTCAATGAGCTTGAGCCTGAGAGTTCAATAAAAATAAAAAACGTTCCCTCTTTCAGGGAGGTGCTGAAAGATGGCCTTGGTTCATACCTCAGGCCGCCTAAAAATCGCTAAGCCTGGAGGGTAAGTTAAGATTTTACCTGTATTTAGGATTGACAAAAGGCCTTTAGCTAAGTTAGTATAACTAACTCATTTCTTCTCGATTATTTCAGAGAATGGAAATTATTATCGCTGAGAATTGTGGATTGTGTTATGGTGTGAAGAGGGCGCTGAACCTTGCCAGAAAAACCCTTGAGAAGAAAAAAGAGAAAGTATACACACTGGGAGACCTCATTCACAACCCCCAGGTGGTTCAGGATTTAAAAAATAAGGGTGTTCAACCTGTTGAAGACCTGAAGAGCGTAGAGAAAGGAACGATAATCATCCGCAGTCACGGTATTTCTCCTGAAGCCTACACGTTTCTGGAAAAGAGAAACATCGAAATTGTGGATGCAACCTGTCCCATCGTGAAAAAAATCCAGAAACTTGTCGAACGCCTTGCCAGAGGAGAGCAGGAAATCATTCTCGTCGGAAACAGAAAACATCCTGAAATCAGAGCACTCATCGGCTACAGCAGGAAAAAGGGCATCATCATCGAGAACGAAACAGAGGCGATGAAGCTCCCCCGGCGAAGAAGAAGAGCTGTGCTCGCTCAATCCACCCAGGATTCCTTTCTCTTCAAGAAAGTCGTCGCAGCTCTGGTTGACAATACCGAACAACTTCAGGTTTATAACACAATCTGTCTTTTCACCCAAACCAGGCAGAAATCGACTTCAGAACTCGCCTCTAAAGTAGACACACTCTTCATCGTGGGTGGTAAGAACAGCTCTAACACTAACAAACTCTACCAGATTTCGAGAAGAATTCTGGCCAAAACTTTCTTTGTTGAGAGTGCTGGAGAAATCTCGGATGAGATGCTCAAGGGGGCAAGAAAAATTGGAATTTCAGGAGGAGCCTCAACCCCTCCCGAAGCGATAGAAGAAGTTATCAGTAAAATCAAAGATATCTTCTCACATCAAACGAAAAGGGAGAGCCGCGTCCAATGTCAGAGATAGCCAAAAACGAGAAAAAAGAGGAAAAAATCTCTTCAGAAGATTACAAAAACCTGCTCGACCAGTACCAGTTCAAAGCTCAAGAAATTTCCCCCGGGAAAATTGTCAGAGGTAAAGTGGTTAAAATAACCTCTAGCCATGTGCTTGTTGACATCGGCTTTAAATCTGAGGGTATTATACCCATCGAAGATTTTCTGGATGACCACGAGAAGAAAGAAGTTCATCCAGGCGAGACAGTGGAAGCTGTCATGCAACGTATGGACAGGAAAGAAGGTTACCTTGTCCTTTCCAAAAAAAGAGCAGACGTGCTCAAAGCTCTCGATAACCTGGAAAGAGCCTTCCACCACAAGGGGTGGGTTAGGGGCAGAATTGTCGAAAAAACAAAAAATGGCTATACAGTAAACGTGGGGCTAAAAACCTTCATGCCTGACTCTCATGCTGACGTGAGAGCAGTCAGAGAGCCAGAGAAGCTTATCGGACAGGAATGTAAGTTTAAAGTCATCAAATTTGACAGGAAGAGCGAGAATGCTGTTCTCTCCCGCAAGTTATTCCTCCAGGATGAAAGGGAAAAAAGAAGAAGGAGGGTCTACAGCAGACTGGTAAAAGGTGGAAGAATAAAGGGAGTGGTAAAAACATTAACCAATTTCGGTGCTTTTATTGACCTTGGAGGTATCGAAGGACTTCTCCACGTGTCTGATATGTCCTGGGGAAAGATCAACCATCCTTCAGAGGTATTTGAGGAGGGGCAGGAAGTGGAAGTTGTTGTTCTTGATTTCGACGAGAAACAGGATAGAATATCCCTGGGTTATAAACAACTCTTACCCGATCCATGGGAAAACCTCGAGGAAAATTATGCAGTCGGGCAAAAAGTGAAAGGCAGGGTAACAAACCTGACTGACTTTGGTGCTTTCATCGAGCTTGAAAAAGGAGTAGAAGGGCTTGTTCACATTTCGGATTTGACCTGGTCACGTAAACTTGTTCATCCTAAAAAAGTGCTCACTCCAGGTGAAGAAGTAACGGTCACCATCCTAGATATGAACTCCCAGGCAAAAAGAATTTCACTCGGGCTAAAACAGGTAACTCCACACCCTCTCGAGCTTCTCAAGAAGAAATTCAGCCCCGGCGCTCGGGTGAAAGGGAAGATAACAAAAATTACTGATTTTGGTGCCTTCATGGAAGTAGAAAAGAACATTGAAGGCCTTATCCACATCTCTGACATAAGCTGGGAAAAGGTAAAACACCCTTCAGAAAAACTCAAAGTGGGGGAAGAAACAGAAGCTATTATTCTCAACATAGATGTCGAAAAGCAAAAGCTTTCTTTAGGTATCAAACAACTGGAGGGTGACATATGGGAAGATTTCTTCAAGCGACAGAAAATAGGAGACCTGGTCAAGGTGAAAATTATCCGCATCACAGATTTCGGGGTCTTCGTTGAAATAACTCCTGGCATCGAAGGAGTTGTCTTTCTCTCCGAGCTCGATGAACACAGGGTGGAAGATCCTCGTGAATCTTTTTCCACCGGGGAAGAAAGAATAGCAAAGATTATGAAGATGAATCCCGGGCAAAAGAAGATATCACTCAGCTTCAAACAAGCTCAGAATGAGTTACAAAAAATCGAATACCAGAAATACCTCCGTAGTCAGGATGACAGAATGACTCTGGGTGATATCATGAAAGAGCAGCTGAACAAAATCAGCAATGCTAGTGAAAAAAAGAACGAAAAGGAGGAAAAAAATGATAAAAGCTGACCTTGTCAACAAAATTTCAAAGGAAATGAAAATCTCCCGCCAGGAAGCAGAGACTGGCGTGAACCTCTTTTTCCAGGCAATGAAAGAAGCCCTTTTGAGGGGAGAAGAAATAGAACTGCGAGGCTTCGGGAGTTTCCGCTTCCGCCGCCGAAGTGCTCGCTCAGGAAGGAACCCTCGGACAGGAGAAAAAGTTGAGGTTCCTCCAAAAAAAGTGCTCTATTTCAAACCGAGCAAGCTCCTCAAGGAAATGATAAACAGGTAATGGAATACATCTATACTCCATGGAGGGAAGAATACATAAAGAAGCTTTACAAGATGAAAGCATGTATCTTCTGTAAAGCTCTCAAGCAAAAAAACGATAAAGAAGCACTCATTCTCCTCCGTGGGACTCACAATTTCATCCTCCTCAACAGATACCCCTACACTCCCGGACACCTGATGATTGTGCCCTACAAGCATATTTCTCTTTTTGAAGAGGAGAAAAAAGCCCATACCGATGAGATGATGGATCTCTGCAAGCTGAGCCTTAAGATATTGAAGAAATGCTACCATCCTCATGGTTTCAACACAGGGATGAACCTCGGCCACAGTGCTGGAGCAGGAGTGGCTGACCATTACCATCTTCATGTAATCTGCAGGTGGGTGGGGGATTCCAACTTCATGCCGCTTGTGGGAAAGACGAAATTGACCATCGAAGACCTTGACAAAACCTACGACAAGCTCTTTCCACTCTTCCAGAAGGAAAAGAGAAAACTCGGGTTTTAGGCAATGAATTTTGACTTCTCTGAAGAACAAAGACTCCTGAGGGAAATGGTGAGGGAGTTTGCCCAGAAAGAAATAAAGCCTGAGGTGAACCGACTGGAGGAAAGAGGTGAATTTCCCCAGAAAATCCTGAACAAACTGGGAAAACTGGGGATCCTGGGCATGACTACTCCTCCTCATTTCGGCGGGATGAAAACAGATTATCTTTCCTTTGTCCTTGCTCTTGAAGAACTGGCAAAAGTTCTTCCTTCGGTGGCGGTCATAGTCAGTGTTCACTGCTCGCTTTTCTGCTATTCCATTTTCGCCTTCGGCACCCAGAAACAGAAGGAAAAATACCTTCCTCCAGCAGCCAGAGGCAACATCATCGGAGCCTTTGCTCTGACCGAACCCCAGGCTGGTTCGGATGCAACCAACCTGAAAAGCAGGTCTGAGAAGAAAGGGAAAACTTTTTTCCTCAACGGTGCCAAATCGTGGATAACTACCGGCGCTGATGCAGATGCAGTCATCATTATGACCCGAAAGGGAGAGGCAGGGAAGAAGAAATTGAATGCATTCATCGTCGAGAAAGATTTCCCTGGTTTCAGCGTGACTAAAATCGAGGAGAAAATGGGGCTCCACTCTTCCCCGACAGCAGAAATACTACTTGAAAATTGCCGGGTGCCGGAGGAGAACCTCCTGGGTGAAGAAGGAATGGGAGCTCGCATCGCTTTCCGCTCACTCGACTATTCACGAGTGGGCATCGCTGCTCAATCAGTCGGCATCTGCCAACGAGCTCTCGAAGAAGCCGTAACTTATGCCAAACAGAGAGAAGCATTCGGTAAGAAAATCTCAGAGTTTCAGAGCATTCAGTTTATGATTGCCGACATGGCCACCCTCCTGGAAGCTGCCCGTCTTCTCACCTACAGAGCAGCAGAGCTATGCGACAGAGGAAAGAGCTTCACCAAAGAAGCATCTATGGCCAAGCTTTATGCCTCTGAGGCAGCCAACAGGATTGCCTACCTTGCTCTCCAGATACACGGGGGTTACGGATACTCAAAGGAATTTTTCGTCGAACAGCTCTACCGAGATGCCAGAGTCCTTCCTCTCTACGAGGGAACCTCAGAGATTCAGCGTCTGGTGATTGCCAGGAATCTTCTGAAAGATGAATAAAATCAAGTAAATTTTTCCCATGTCCAGGTCCATCTTCCAGCCTGAAAAGAGATTAAGTCTTGAGAGATTAAAAATGTTATAATGTAGAAATTGAGACTTTTTCACAGGTGAAAAAATGCTAAAAGCAATGAGAAAAAACCTGAAATCACTCGCCCCCACACTCTGGCTGGTTATTGCCGCCTTTGTGATAGCTATTTTTGCTGTCTGGGGTGGAGGAGGCAGTCTGGGTGAAGGGAGGCCGGCCAACACAATTGCCAGGGTTGGAAAAGCAAAGATTTCAATCGACAGCTACTACCAGAACCTGAGGCAGCGTCTGGAATCCATGAAAAGAGAGTTCAAAGACCTGAATAGAAAATTAATCCAGCAGCTCGGCATTCCCCAGCAAATCCTGGAGCAGATGATTCAACAAAAGCTTCTTCTCCAGGCTGCACGGGAGCTGGGCATCAGCGCCTCAGCCGATGAAATCAGCCAAAAAATCATGTCCTTTCCTGTCTTCCAGAGGGAGGGAAAATTCATCGGTGTTGAAGAATACCGCAAAATCCTGGAGTGGAACAGAACCTCTGTCGAGGAATTCGAAAGAGCTCTCAGGGAAGAAATCATCATTGAAAAGGTCATCGACCTTCTCACGGCTCACATCGCTGTCACTGAAGAAGAGGTGTGGAAAAACTTCAAAAACGAGAACGAAAGTGTCCGGCTCGAATATCTCGTCTGCGAAAACGATAAAATAGAACTCAAAGAAGATATTCCAGAAGAGGAACTGAGAAAATATTTCAAAAAAAACAAAGACAGGTATAAAATTCCTGAGAAAAGGGAAGGAGAATACATATTCTTCAACACAGACGACCTTAAAGAAGAGGTTGCTGTCGACGAGTCAGAAATCGAAAAATACTACAGAAGCAATAGGGGACAGTTTGAGGAACCGGAAAAAATTAGAGTGAGGAGAGTTTTTCTCGCCTACAAAGACAAGGAAAAGGAAGAGGTAAGAGCAGAAGCTGAAGAACTGCTGAAAAAGGTTAAAAAGGGAGAGGGAATGGATATTTTGGCTGAAATCTACTCCGAAGACGAGAAGGCGAAGGACCAGGGGGATTGGGGTTATTATGACTGGAAAAGACTCTCAGAAAAGGAAAAAGAAACCATCGAGAACTTGGCTCAGGGTGAGCTTTCTCCGCTCCTCGAGCTCGAGGATGGAGTCTCTTTTGTCATGGTGACCGAGAAAAATCCGCCCCGAGTTAAGCCACTTGAGCAGGTCAGGGAGCAGATTACGACTATTCTCAGAGAAGAAAAAGCCCGCACTCTGGGAGAAGAGAGAATAAAAAAGCTTGAAAAGGAGGCTCGGAAAGAGAAAAGTCTTGATGTGGCTGCACAGAAAAACGGGCTAAAAATAAAGCGAACAGGCCTTCTGGCCAGCGGAGACGCGATAGAGGATATCGATCCCTCCGGTAATCTGAGCCAGACACTCTTCTCTCTTGAGGAACAAGAGATAAGCTCTCCCTTCTACACCTATAAAGGGGTGGGGCTCAGCCAGCTGATAAAAATTGAACCTTCTCGCCTGGCAAAATTTGAGGAGGTAAAAGACAAAATCAGAGAGGATGCGCTTGGTGTAAAAAAGAAAGAAAAAGCGCTGGAAATGATGAACAAGCTCAAAAACAAGCTGAGGATAAAAAGCATGGAAAAGGTTGCAGAAAAAAATGAAGCTGTGGAATACAAAACTGCTGAGGAACACAAAAGAGGCCAGTACCTGAGTGTCATTGGAGAGAACAGCCAGGTTGACAACCTGGCTTTTTCCCTGCCGCTCGAACGAGTAAGCGACCCGGTTGAGTTTGACAACGGATATGCCCTGCTGAGGATTCTGGAAAGGAAAACCGTGAGCAGAGAAGACTTTGAAAAAGAGAAGAAAAAAGAGAAAGAAAAGCTTCTGGAAAGAAAGAGGAATTCCTTCCTCCACTCTTATCTAGCCAAGCTTAGGCAGGAGAAGGGGGTTAAAATAAGATACAACCTCTTTGTCAAAGTCAACTCAGATGTGCTTTCACGTTTCGGAAGCGAGGAAGGAGAAACCAGATAATGAGGAAGAGCCCGCTCTCCACAGCAGCGGAAAAGGCAATTAAACAATCTCTCCGCTTACGGCGGAGAGAGAATTTCCTCCTCGTGACTGACAGAGAAAAGCTTGAAATAGCTGAGGCTCTCGCTTACTGGGCAAAGCAAGTCGGGGCTGAGACGACAACCTATTTGATGACCGAAACCCTGAGACCCATCACTGCACCGACAAAGCTTTTCAAAGAATTGGCCACAAAGGCAGACGTCATCGCTTACATGCTTGAAGCAAGAATCGAGGAAAAGCCGTTTCGTGGCTACATGGTCAAAGCCGGAATGGAACACGGCCGCATCTGCATGATGCCTGGATTAACACGGGAAATGATGGAACGGCTGGTCAATGTAGATTTTAAAGAAATGGACCTCTTCACCAGAAAGGTGATTCGGGCTCTTAAAGATACTGAGAAGATGGTGGTAGAAAACCCTGAAGGGACAAGAATTGAGTTCAGCGTCAAAGGGAGGAAATGGCACAATGACAATGGAGATATCAGCCGCAAGGGGAGTCACGGCAATCTTCCTGCAGGGGAATGCTTCACCGCGCCGGTGGAAGAGACATTCAGCGGCATGCTGGTTATAAGCCTCATCGACGACAAACTGGGCCGGGGTGTTATGGAGTTTGAGAAAGGCAGACTCTGCCGCTATGAAGGCAAGGGAATCGAGGAAATCGTGAACAACATCGGGCAGGACGAAAGCGGAAAAACAATAGGAGAATTCGGAATCGGAACAAACAGGAGGGCAAGAATCACGGCCAACATGCTCGAGGCTGAGAAAGCTTTTGGCACAGTTCACTTTGCCATTGGCGACTCCTACGGTCTGGGGAAAAATCGTAGCAAGCACCACTATGATGCCCTGGTGGACAGGGCTACTATCAGAGCTAAGGGGAAGCTTATTGCCCGAAACGGCAGGTTTCTCATCTAGTGCTGCCTATAAGCTCTGAAAAAAGTTCCTTGACCCTCATTTCAAGAGCAGAACGAAAAGCTTCCACTACTTCTTCCAAGCTACCACCGATATAATCTGAGATGTACATCGGTTCACCAACATTAACCTGAATTTCTTTGGGAACTATATAAGGAAAGTGAGTCCCATGGAAAGCAAGAGGAGTAAAAGGGACTGAGATTCCTTCCTGATATAGATTATAGGCAATGAACGCTGTCCCTCTCTTGAAGGGAGGAACGTATGGATGTGACAAATCTGTCCTCACCCGTCCATAGCCCTGGAGGGCGATAATAGCTCTTCCCTGTTTCAGGTAGTCTTGAATTTTTTCTACAGCAAGCTTTGTTTTTTGAGAGAGGTCAACGGGAATAGTTCCCACCTTGGCAATGTTGGTGGAAATGTAATTAACGAAAGTCGTTTTTATCGGGTGGAGCACCACCTCCATAAAAAGGCCGATGTTTTTCATATGTCGGCGTAGGTGCTTGCTGATGAGATGGCTGAACTCTTCCCGGCTAAAGATTTCTCTGTTAGCAGTGAAAAAAACGGGCCGGGGTACGATTTTAAGCAGGGTGGCGACATCCTTGAAGCTTCCGATATGGTTGCCGACGATTATATTGCATCCTTTTCTAATAAAGTTTTCATTGCCTTTGACCTTGATTTTTTTGCCCATAAGGCAGATGTCGCTCAGCCATTTAATCACAGGCCTGAATCTTTCAAACTCTTCCTCAAATGTCATCAGCCTCTCCGCTCACTTCTCTTTGATTATAATTCAACCCCCAAAAAAAATCACTAAAAAGAGAAAGGCCAAGTATGGAAAATGCTTCCTTGAAAAGTGAAATAAGACATGATAATTTACCCCAGAAAAGAGCCATTGGGCTTGATAATCTCGGTTCGAGGAGGCGGCGATGATCACTCTCATCTGTGGAGGAAATATATATTCACCCCATCCTCTGGGCAGAAAAGACATTCTTGTCCTGGATAAAAAAATCGGCGCTGTGAGTGAGCCAGGAAGAGTGCACATCAAAGGCTTGGAAGTAAACACATATGATGCTTCGGATAAGGTTATTGTACCCGGTTTCATCGATACCCACGTCCACATTCTGGGAGGAGGTGGCGAGGGTGGCCCTTCGACCCGTGCTCCTGAAATAAAAGTTGAGGATATCATTTCCAGTGGAGTAACGACTCTCATAGGCTGTCTGGGCACAGACAGTATAACCCGCCATATGGAATCTCTGCTGGCCAAAGCGAGAGCTCTTGAGCTCGAAGGAGTGACAACTTACATCTTCTCCGGTTCATATGAAATTCCCGTGCCAACAATCACGGGAAGCATCCGCCGAGACCTGGTCATCATCGACAAAGTTATCGGGGCTGGAGAGCTTGCAGTTTCAGACCACCGTTCATCACAACCGAGCTTCGAGGAAATCGCTCGCCTGGCAGCCGAATGTCGGGTGGGTGGTCTCTTGGGAGGAAAAGCTGGGGTTCTTCATCTTCATCTTGGAGATGGAGAGCGAAGACTTGAGTTTCTTTTCAGGCTCATTAAAGAAACAGAAATCCCTCCCACCCAGGTCATCCCCACTCATGTCAATCGTAATCCGGCTCTCTTGGAGGAAGCAATGAGATATGCTCTCTCGGGCGGCTACATCGACCTCACCACAGGCCTGGGCAGAGAGTCCTGGGACAAACTGGGCCTCTCGGTTGAAAAAGCTGTGCTTCTCTGCCAGAAAAATAAGGTTCCTCTCGACCGTATTACCTTAAGCTCTGACAGCAACGGCAGCCTGCCTGTCTTTGATGAGGAAGGAAATCTGGCCGGACTTACTATTGCTACCCAGAAAGATTTTATCAATACATTTAAGTCTCTAATCAAGGAAAAAATCCTTTCCATCGAGGACACAGCGCGTCTCTTCTCCACAAACGCTGCTCGTTTCTACAAACTTCTCTCCAAAGGAGAAATAAAAGCCGGAATGGACGCAGACCTCCTCCTTTTCGACACAGACTTCAACCTTACTGACTGCTTTTCGCTCGGAAAGCACGCCTTGAAGGAAGGGAAACTCCAGCTCAGAGGTACTTTCTACTCCCGGTGAAAGGAAAAAAATGAAAAAAGAAGGCGAAAAAAAACAGGCTAAGCCTCGACAGGTCAGCTTTGGTGTGGCCCTTATCCCCCTTATCGCCATGGGACTTCTCCTTGGAGTTGGCTATGGAATTTACAAGATAAGACCCCAGGTTCTTCTCGTTACCGCCGCCTTTCTGACCGGAATTCTCGGCTTTGCTCTCCGCTTCAAATGGCAGGACATGGAGCGCGGCATAGTGGACAGCATTCACAAAGCTATGCCTGCTATCCTCATCATGCTCTGTGTGGGTATTCTCATCGGTTCCTGGATTGTATGCGGCACCATCCCCATGGTCATCTACTATGGCCTCAAGCTCATCTCTCCCAAATTTTTCCTTGTCACCGCTTGCTTTGTGTGCAGCATAACCTCACTTGCCACTGGCACTTCGTGGGGGACAATCGGCACTCTTGGAGTGGCCTTTATCGGTATCGCCATGGGACTCGGAGTCCCTCTTGGCCCTGCTGCAGGAGCTATCGTTGCCGGCGCTTATTTCGGGGACAAAATGTCTCCTTTCTCGGATGTGACAAACCTTGCGCCAGTGGCAGCAGGCTCCAACCTCTTCGACCACATCAAGCACATGCTCTGGTCAGCCACCCCTGCCTGGTTTATAGGGCTTTTTGTCTACTTTCTCGTTGGCCTTGGATACGAAGCAAAGGCGGTTGAGTCTGAAACGATGAATCTCATTACCGAAACGATAAAAACTAATTTCAACTTCAACATCCTGCTTCTTCTTCCCATGGCCGTTGTCTTCTACTTCGCCTTTACTAAAAAGCCTACCATTCCTGGCATGCTCCTTTCCTCCTTTCTGGCTGGAATCCTAGCCCTTATCTTTCAGAAGGCGTCCATCACTGAGGTAGCCACCGCTATGAACACCGGCTACCAGGCCCACACCGGAGTTGATGCTGTGGACCAACTCATAAGCCGGGGCGGGATGATGAGCATGATGGAGACTCAGCTTGTAGCCTTTACCGCTTTCTCTTTTGGCGGCATCATGCAGCGTACCGGACTTCTTTCAGTCATCCTCGACCGGGTGATGAAATTCGCAAACAAGGTATGGAGCATTGTCCTGACCACAATAAGCTCGGCCATTGTCACCGCTCTTGTCACCGGAAGCTCCTACCTGTCGATGATTATTCCTGGCGAACTTCTTGCCCCTGTGTACCGGAAAAATGGACTGGCAGCTAAAAACCTTTCGCGAATTATCGAGGAGAGCGGAGCCATCATCGTTCCCCTCATCCCCTGGAGTATGGCCGGGGTTTACATCACAGGAACTATCGGAGTATCGACATTCTCTTACCTTCCCTGGGCTGTGATGAATTATGTTGCTGTCATCATCCTGGCTGTTTTCGGCTTCACTAAATTCACCATGGCTCCCAGGATAAGAGAGGACGAGACACAGATCGGAAGCTAGCGACTCTTTTTGTCTGAGTCAAGCTTACTCAGGGCTTTCTCAAACTCTTCCTTGGTCTTCTCCAGCCTTTTTTTCTCAAGTTCGGCAGTTGCTTCAAACTTGTGTTCAAATGCTTCCCTTCTTTTCTTCTCTTTCAAGAGCAGGTTCTCCAGAGAGTCCTTCCTCTTTTTCCCCTTTTCAAGCTTTATTACCTCTTCGGTTGAGGAGTCTACCCAGAGAAGTGAATGACAGACTGGACATCGGGTCTGAATTATTTTTTTCTCTTTTGAAGAACCCATACGTTAAGAAATTTAACAGAAAAAAAGGATAGAGTAAAGTCTGCGAAGCATCTTAAGATTTTTCCAAACCTCTCACATCCTGTCCTTTAAAACTTGCTCTTCTTTTTTCTCGAGATTGTGTTTTTTCATCAGCTTGAACAGGCCCTGCCTGGTTATGCCTATCTCCTCTGCGGTTCTTGATTTGTTATATCCAAACCTGGCCAGCGCCTGGTTGAGAAACCGCTTCTCAAAATCAGCCTTTGCCTGAAAATAGTTATAAGTAGCTGAAGAGAATTTTACCTTATGGGGATTAATCTTCGAAGAGAGATTTTCCTCCTTGAGCACCCCATCTTCGCCAGCCAGAATCAAGCAGCGCTGGATTTCGTTCTGAAGCTCTCTCACATTGCCCGGCCAGTCGTACTCCATTAAGAGTTCGAAGGCACGTGGGGAAACGGTAACGCCTTCCCTCTTCATCTCCTGGCTGTATTTGCTGACAAAATGGTTGATGAGGAAAAAAAGGTCCTCCCTCCTCTCTCTTAAAGGAGTTACATGAATGGTGATTATCTTAAGACGATAGTATAAATCTTCCCTGAATTTTCCTCTCTCTACCTCTCTCTCAATATCCTTGTTTGTGGCGCTCATAAACCTGACGTTGACCCGGCGCACTCTGTTCTCCCCCACTCTTCTTATCTCTCTCTCCTGAAGAACGCGGAGAAGCTTTGCCTGAAGATTAAGCGAGAGGTCACCGATTTCATCAAGAAAAAAAGAACCCCTGTCTGCTTCCTCAATGAGACCTGGTTTATCCCTGTAAGCTCCGGTAAAAGCACCCCTCACATAACCAAATAATTCTGCTTCAATAAGATGGTCAGGAATGGCGCCACAGTTAACAACAACAAACTTCCCCCTCCACCGCCTGCCGCGAAAATGAATTGCCTTGGCAATGAGCTCCTTCCCCGTTCCGCTCTCTCCATAGATAAAGACCGGGGCATCGTTATCCTTTACCCTATCGATAAGGGAAAGAATCCTCCGGAATGCTTTACTATGTCCGATGAGTTCAGGTTCAGAAGACATAAAAATATCATCAATCATCTCTATCTCCTCAAGTTCCAGACTTTATTCTTCGTCTCTTTTCCACAAAGAAAAACGCTCTCCCCTAGTCGATTTTCTCACCTCGGTCGGGGACTAACAGGATATTGCAGAAGCATCTTTAAATCTGTGATGAGGAATGTGATCAGGACTGAAGAAAGGGCTTGCTTCTGGCTAATATGTAAAGGGCAGGAGATGGGCTTTAAAAAAGGATTAGCATTCTCTTGAAGGCTATTCAGCTTGATTTTCGAGTAGAGGATTTTTTTAACTTCTTAATCCTCTCAGAAACGGCCCTATAGTCTGGGCTTATCTTTCCAATCTCCTCATAGAGCTCGAGAGCTTTTTTCTTCTTCTTCATTTCTTCGTAGAGTACGGCCAGGTCATAGCAAAGCGAGAGGTGCTGGGCTGAGCCTTTTTCTGTAAGCCCCAGTCCTTTCTCAGCCCATTTTACTGCTTCCTGATAATCCTTCTTCTGCTTGTAGCACTGGCTGATGATGCTGTAACAATCCACCGCACGGCTCCCCTCACGACTTGCTACCTCAAACTCAACCAGGGCCTCATCAATCAGCCCCTGTTCCAGGAATGCTACTCCAAGGTTATAATGCGCTTCAGCATCCTTGCGGTCTATCTTCTCTTCTATTTCTTTTCTGAATTTTGAAATTATCTCTGAAAGCTCATGTTCAAAAGTCTCAGTTTTTCCTTTCAACTGATGCTGGACGATTTCCTCGATAACCTTAAGCTCACCACTCACAACTTGTGCCAGGTCATAATAACGGGATTCACTCACTTCGCTCACAATCTCAGGCATTATATCTGTCTCGCCAAAGATTTCAGCCACGGAAACCTTCTCCTCTTCTCCTCTCCCAGGCTTTTTCTCCCTAGGTTTCTCCTCCTCAATCCTTTCAGCTCTCTCCTCAACCTCTCCTTTCTCCACTCTTGTCCTGATTTCATCGAGAAGGGCAATTTTTTCGTCAATCTTTTCCTCTTCTCCGTAATCTGCTTTCAGCTCATCGAGAATCCTGCGTGCGTCTCTGAGGTTCCCCTCCTCCAGACACAGTTCTACCTTTGACAGCTTCATCCTCATGGCTTCCCTGTCCTCATCAGTAAGAGAAGAAATCTCTTTTTCTTTCTCTTCAGGCCTCAGTTCTTTCTCCAGTCTCCGGTGGAGGTCAAGGAGCTCTTCGTCTCCAGGGCATATTCTCAAAAGGTTGTGGAGGATAGAAAACGCCTTCTCTTTTAAACCCCTTTCCCTGTATTCCTCGAGAATAACTCTGTAGGCTGTCTCAAGTTTCTCATTCTGACCGCTGGATTCGTAAATCGAGACCAGCTTCTCCAGAGTGGGAAGGTGAATTTTTTTCGAAGAAAGGATGAGTCCAAGAAGTCCCACCGCCTTTTCCACCCTATCTCGGGCGAGAAGCGCCTCAACCACTGGCTCAAAGAGCTCGTAAGCTGTCTCGAGGTTTCCTTCCTGGATGTAAATGCGCCCCAGTTTGACCCTGGTTTCGGGTCCCAGGCTTTTAAGCTCTTTAATCTGGTTGAAGACTTCCTTTGCCTTTTCTAAGTTCCCGTCCTCAAAATAGAGTGTTCCGAGTAAATGAAGAAACCTGGGGTTCTTTTTATCCTTTTTTAAAGCTGAGTTCAGGAGAGCAAAAGCCTCCTTTTTCCTCTCTTTTTTGAGGAAGAGGTTGAAAAGATTGCTCACAGTTCTCTCATCATTTTCCTTAAGGCCATTTGCTCTGATGAGTACTTCCTCGGCTTCTTTGAGCTTCCCCTCCCTGATTCTCAGCTCAGCCACAGCATTTAACTGAACGAGAGCGTCATCAATTCTTCCCGCTTCCTGATACATTTCTCCCAGGGTAAGACGGGAGGAGATATCACTGCTCTCAAGCCTGACCAGCTTCTCGAAGAGCGGGATTGCCTCATCCTGCCTGCCTGCCTTTTTCAGTTCCTCAGCAATCCTCAGATACTCTTTCCTTGCTTCTTCCGTATGGCCGTAGCTTCTCAACAGGTCAGCAAGCTTCACCACTGTTTCTTTATCTTCCGGGTTGAGTTTGATAATCTTTTTATAGATGGCAATGGCCTGAGCGTAGAGTCCTTTTTCCTCGTAGTGAGCGGCTATTTTCTGGAATTCTTCCTGGGCACTCTTTTTTTCTCCTAACCTGACGTATAGATCGCCGATGATGTTGATGAGATTGATATCCTCTGGTTCAGTGCTAAGAATTTCTTTGTATACTCTGATAGCCTCCCTAAATTTTCCTGCCTTGATGTACTTCTCAGCTACCTCTGTCTTCTTTACTCTGTCCCGCTTGATGAACATTTTATCCCAGCCCTAGATTAAAGGTCTGTCTGTGAAAAGGAGTCGGGCCTTTCTCCTTTAAAGCCTGGAAGTGCTCTCTGGTGCCGTAACCTTTATTCTTCCCCAGAGAATAGCCACAATAGACTTTGTCTATGAGGACCATCATCTTATCTCTGACGACTTTGGCCACAATTGAGGCGGCTGCTATGGAGAGGCATTTCCTATCTCCCTGAGGAATAGAGATGTGGTTAAAATTCGGGTCTTTGAGCGAGTAGCCGTCAACGAGGATAATTTCAGGAGAGATTTTAAGGCGCCTTATCGCCCTCTTCATGGCTTCAAGAGAGGCGTGGTGGATATTTTTTCTCTCAATCTCGGTGTTTGTCACCACTCCCACCCCTACTGCTAGTGCCTCACTGAGGATAAACCAAGCAAGCCTTCTCCTCTTGCGAGGCGAAAGACTCTTTGAATCGTCGACTTCCTCAATTTCCCGTCTTCCCTCGTTGAGGATAAAACGGCGAGGGAGGATGACTGCTGCTGCCACCACCGGTCCGAAGAGGGCTCCCCTTCCCGCCTCATCAACACCGGCAATCGTCCTGTACCCCATCTTGAGGTACTTTTTTTCTAGCTGGAATCCTTTCAATCTTACGTTTTTAATTCTTTCAGGCGGGCTGCTTTTCCTTTAAGCTTCCTGAGGTAATAAAGCTTTGCTCGCCTCACTTTACCCCGTCTGACCACCTCAATTTTTTTTATCATCTTTGAATGGAGAGGAAAAATCTTCTCAACCCCGATGCCGAAGGAGACTTTTCTGACCGTGAAAGTCTCACTCATGGCAGAGCCTCTCCTGGCAATCACATCGCCTTTGAAAACCTGGATTCTTTCCTTATCTCCTTCTCTGATTATAACATGAACTTTCACTGTGTCGCCCACGTTGAAAGAGCCTAAATCCTGGCGGAGCTGGCTAGTCTCAACCGTTTCAATCAGCCTCATTGTCTTTTCCTTCCTTTATCTCTTCGAGTAACTTTTTATCCCCCGGGCTTATTTCCCTAGTTCTGAGCAGACCTGGCCTCTTTTTCCATGTTTTCTCCAGTGCCTTCCTTCTCCTCCAGAGAGCAATTCTTTCATGGTCTCCAGAAAAGAGTACCTGGGGAACTTTCATGCCCCTAAATTCCCGGGGCCTGGTGTACTGAGGATAATCCAGAAGACCCTCATAAAAAGAATCATATTTCACTGATTCGGGTTTGCCGACAACTCCGGGAATAAAACGAGCCACAGCATCGACAACAACAACTGCTGCCGGCTCTCCTCCAGTGAGTATGTAATCTCCAATAGAGATTTCATCCGTGATCAAGTTTTCAATCACTCTCTCGTCAACTCCTTCATAGCGTCCGCAGATGAGGATGAGCTGGGGAAGGCTGGCAAGCTGGCGGGCAAGCGAATGGTCAAACCTCTTTCCCTGGGGGGAAAGGAGGTAAACACCCGCCTCTTCTGACTGCTTTGTGCATTCAACTGCCTTGAAAATCGGCTCCGGCTTGAGCACCATTCCCTGACCTCCCCCGAAGGGTCTGTCATCTACCTGTTTGTGTTTATCTTGTGTGAAATCTCTCAGGTTGTGGATATTAACCTCAATCAGTTTCTTTTCCAGAGCTTTTCTTAAAACTCCTCCTGAGAAGACACTTCTAAAGACCTCAGGTAGTATAGTGATTATATCAAATCTCATTCAACTCTAAAAGTCCTTCAGGTGGGTCAACCGTAATCTCTTTCAGGACTGTGTCTACCCGAATGCAAATCGAGGCGGTGAAAGGAATGAGCACCTCCCTTTCTCCTTCCTTGACCACGAGAAGGTCATTGTTCTCGATAAAAATAAGATCCACAACTTCCCCCACCCTCTTCTTCTCTTTAGTATAGACCGAACTTCCGATAAGCTGAAAGAGGTAAAAATCACCACTGGCTAAAGGCTTGAGCCACTCCTCGGGCACGGCAAGCTCAGCCCCCTTCAGCTCACGAGCTTGAAAGATAGTATCAACAGCCTTTAGCTTTAATATGAAATAGTCTTTATACGGACGGATGAATTCTACTTCATACTCTTCAGAAACCCCTTCTCTCTGGAGGTATACTTTCTGGAAAAAAAGCTTGCTTGGAGGGTCTGAATAGAACTTTAGTCTTAGCTCTCCTCTTTTCCCCTGGCTACCTGCTATCCTTCCAAGAGTGATCAACTAGGCTTTCTCGATTATCTCGAGATTGAATCTTCTCTTCAT
Organism: Candidatus Aminicenantales bacterium; assembly: GCA_046760305.1. GTDB lineage: Bacteria > Acidobacteriota > Aminicenantia > Aminicenantales > Aminicenantaceae > JBHIDX01. The sequence continues at coordinate 20,505 of JBHIDX010000001.1, read as the reverse complement.
CTTCATACCAGCAGCACCAAGAATCACTCTGATAGCGCGAGCAGTTCTTCCTTGCTTTCCGATTACTTTTCCCAAATCCTCCGGAGCGACCTTGAGTTCTAAGATCGTTGTCTGTTCCCCTTCCAGCTGGGAAACCTGAACTTTTTCCGGATTGTCCACTAATGATTTGGCAATCATCTCAACTAGTTCTCTCACTGTAACCTCCTTAAAGTAAAAGAATGTTAATGGGTATGTTTCTCTGACATGGAAACCTTGTCTAGAAGAGATTGAACTGTTTTTGAAGTCTTAGCTCCTCTTTCCAGCCAGAATTTAACTTTTTCAGTATCTATTTTAATCTCAGGGGGTTCTGTGAGTGGGTTGTAGTAGCCGAGAATATCCTTTGCCTTGCTCTCTCTCGGTTTTCGTGAGTCAACAGCTATAACCCGGTAGAAGGGCTTCTTCTTGCCACCGATTCTCATCAAGCGTATCGAAACCATCTTTTTTTCTCTCTTAACTCAAAAGGAGTCAAAATGATAGCTAAATTCAGGATGGAAGTCAACTGATAAAATCAGGGCTTGATTCCCAAAGAAGAGAAGAGCTTCTGAAACTGGGATTTCCTCATCATTTTTTTCATCTCAAAAAACTGTTTGAGGAGCTGATTTACCTCTGTAACCGGTCTACCGCTGCCCCTGGCAATTCTAGCCCGGCGGCTGCCGCCGATTATCTTCGGGTTCTCCCTCTCAGCGGGAGTCATGGAATTGATGATGGCTTCATAATGGATGAGCTTTCTATCGTCCACCTGGACGCTGGAGATATTTTTAAAAGCACCCCAAGAGGGAAGCATGCCCAGAAGCTGGGAAAGCGAGCCCATCTTTTTTATCTGGGTCAGCTGTTTTCTGAAATCTTCGAGTGTAAACTCCTGGCGCTGGAGTCGCTTTGCCTCTTCCTCGGCCTTCTCGATCAAACTCAGAATATCTCCCATACCCATTATCCGCGAGGCCATTCTCTGGGGATGGAAGACCTCCAGCTTGTCGAATTTTTCCCCCAGACCGACAAAGACTATCGGCTTTCCGGTGACAGAAACGATGGATAGGGCAGCACCTCCCCTTGCATCGCCGTCGAGTTTGGTAAGGATGACAGATGTTAGACCGATTTTCTCATCGAAGAGGCCGGCGCTCCTCACCGCATCCTGCCCTGTAAGTGCATCTCCCACGTAGATAACCTCTGTTGGATGGAGCTTTTCTTTCACCATTCGTAGCTCTTCCATCAATTCCTCATCGATGTGAAGCCTTCCGGCTGTATCAACAATCACCGGGTCATGGCCGCGGCGGCGGGCATAATCTACCAAGGCCTCAAGTTCCCTAGTGGGTGATTTCTCGAGCCTCTCAGGCATCTCGTAGAAAGGAAGGCCGAGCATGTCTGAAATCATCTTAAGCTGCTCCTGGGCTGCCGGTCTCTTTAAATCAAAGGAAACGAGGAGAGGATTTTTATCGAGCTTACTCAACCATCTTGCCAGCTTGCCGCAGGTGGTTGTTTTCCCACAGCCCTGGAGTCCAACGAGCATGAAGATATTAGGCGGAGGACTTCGGAAATTCAACTCCTTTGCCTCATGCCCGAGAATAGAGGTAAGCTCATCTCTGACAATTTTGATCACATGCTGGGCAGGAGTGAGGCTGGAGAGAACTCTCTCATCCAGGGCTTTTTTCTTAATTCGTTCGATAAAAATCTTAACCACCTTGTAATTTACATCTGCTTCGAGAAAAGCGAGGCGTATCATCCTCAAGGCCTCAGACATGTTTTTCTCCGTAATCTTCCCCTCACCCCGGAGAAATTTCATCACTTCCTGAAGGCGGTTTGAAAGCTGTTCCAGCATTTCTTCCTCTAGAAAATAACTCCTTTCTAAATGGTATTTTAAATCCTGGCTCGAGTCAATTGGGGCGGGTGGGATAAAATGGGGACATGATCCTATTTCCTATTTTTCTCCGCGGTTTCGTTTCTCGGTCTCCCAGGTTTTCCTTTGACCATCGGCCGCCCGGTGATATGCTCGATTTTCCGCAGCATATGCTCACTTCTAAGAGGCTGGCCGCATCTTTCTTGTTGGAGGAGAAGTTGACTGCGATTAGATGCAGATGGTTTTCGGGAATTCTTAAAAGAAAAGATAGGAAATAGGTATCATGTCCCACTTTTTTTACCAGTTTTTTTATGATTCGCCGGGTTGCCTGAAGCTCGAAGAGTTGTTAATATTGGGGATACGATGAAGGATTACCTGGATGTTGCCCGAGAAGCAGCGTGGCAGGCAGGAGAGCTTCTCAGAAGCCAAATTGATCGTGAAAACGAGGTTTACTTCAAAGGAGCTGTTGACCTTGTCACCCGATCTGACACAGAATCACAGGAGTTGATCCTGGACTATCTCAGCTCACATTTTCCTGACCATGATATTCTAGCCGAGGAAGGAAGGAGCGAAGAAAAAAGGAAGGAATGCTGCTGGCTTGTCGACCCTCTTGACGGCACCACCAACTTTGCTCATAAATTTCCGGTTTTTACAGTCTCGATTGCTCTTGAGATAAAAGATCGAATTATGCTCGGCGTTGTCTATGACCCGATGAGAAAGGAGATGTTCTGGGCACTTGAGGGAAAAGGCGCCCACCTCAATGGCGAAAGGATAAAGGTCTCCTCCACCAGAGAGCTTGACAAAAGCATAGTGGCCACTGGATTTCCCTACGATGTCAGGGAGAGCGAGGTGAATAACATCGATAATTTTTCCAATTTTGTCACTACAGTCCAGGCAATCCGCCGCTGTGGTTCAGCAGCCATGGACCTCTGCTATGTAGCCTGCGGCAGGTTTGATGGTTTCTGGGAGCTCAAACTCAAACCCTGGGATGTGGCTGCAGGCTCCCTGATGGTCAAGGAAGCTGGGGGAAGGATGTCAGACTTCAACAACAATGAGTTCAGCATTTATTCTCCCCAGACTCTGGCCTCGAACGGATTGATTCATCAGCAGATGGTGGATGTCCTCAGCCTGGGAAAGAATGAGGAGTGAAAACAAAATTCTGAGGTTTGAGATCGGAAAAAAGGAGAAGGGAAACAGGTAGTAAAGATGAAAAAAAGAAGGGAAAAAACGCAGAAAAAAATTAGATGCGGATATTTTATTCTCGGCACTTTCTCACTAGCAGTGGCCCTGATTCTCATCTCTGGCTGTAGACCGTTGGAGAAGCCTGTTCTGGAGAAAAGAGGAGCAGTTCCCCAGAGGGAATTTGACCTTATAGAAAAGAAGGACGAAGCCTACTTCAGTCAGAAACTCTCTTCAGATATCGAAAAGGAGACAGAGTTAATCAAGAAGGCTGAGCTCACAGATTATCTAAACAGGCTGGGTCAACGCCTTATCTCTGCCAGCCGTTTTCGAGCCTATGCTGAAGGATATGAGTGGTCTTTCAAGCTTTACGACTCAGTCTACGCTAATGCCTTTTCTCTCCTCGGAGGCAAGGTTTATGTCTCCTGCAACCTGGTTGAAGCGACAGAGAACGAGTCAGAACTTGCCGGCATCCTGGCTTACGAGATAGCCCATCTCATGGCCAGGAATCTTCACGCCCACCTCTCCCAGGAAATTCTTAAAAAAGGTGAAATATCCCCCGGGGAGATGATTTCAGGAGAAACAGGGCTGCAGAGCATTTACAGAATTTTTAAGGATAGAAAACAGGTGCTGAATTATTTTTCTAATCTTGTCTACTATGCCGAAGAAATCATCCAGGCTGACAAGATTGCTCTCATCACTCTTTTTGATGCGGGCTTCACTCCCCAGAACTATGTTGACCTCCTCAACCGTCTATGGGAGGAAGAAAGGAACAAGCCCTCCTTTCTCTGGCTCAAGCGCAATCCCTGGTCAGAGAGAAGAAAAAAAGAAGCCCGGCTTTCCCTGGCTGAACTGCCTTCTCCGTTTGTCTCTGAAGATAGCCCTGAGTACTCACAGCTAAAAAAAGAACTGGAGAGGCTTGCTCTGCCTCCCATCCTTGTTGACGAGGAAATATCACTCCCTGACTATGTCATGTTCCACAGGGTAAAGGTTCCCGGCAACGTGGACTGGACTGACTCTGGACTTAACGTTGTCGAAGGTCAAGAAATCAGTTTCCAGGCAAGCGGGGGCATCTCACTCCAGGTGGGAAACCCGCTGGCAGAGTGCGGACCCGATGGCTATAACCGCCGCACCCTCCAGCAGCCTCTCCCTGAGAGAAACATAGGAGCACTCATCGGCAAGGTTGTCTATCTTATCTCGATCGAAGTCGACGAGGAGACAGGCGAGGAAATCAGGAACGAGATAGTGGAGAAATTTTATATTGGTTCGCAAAGCAAGGTTGTCATGCCCATCAGCGGCCGCCTCTATCTGGGAATAAATGAGAATGTGGTCGGGGATAATGAAGGCGAGTTTGTGGTAAAAATTCTCCTCTCAAAAAAGAACCGCCCATGAGCCTCTACTCAATTTAAAGACCTTCGCCTTTTTTTGTTTGAGCAAGAAATTTCTGCATGAACTGAATGTCATAATCTCCTTTGAGAAACCGAGTATGGGAAAGAATCTCCAGATGGAGAGGTATGTTCGTTCTGACTCCGACAACAGTGGTCATTTCCAGGGCGGCCACCATCTTCTTTATTGCCTCTTCTCTAGAAGGAGCCCAGGCAATAATCTTTGCCAGCAGGGAATCATAATCAGGAGGAATTGTCCAGCCTGAGTAGGCAGCAGTGTCCACTCGAATCCCCTCACCCCCGGGTAGGACCAGGAAATCGATCTTACCTGGAGAAGGGATGAAACTCTCAGCATCTTCAGCGTTTATCCGGCACTCTATGCTCGCCCCTCTCCTTTTAATTTCAGGGGAAAGAGAAAGCTTTTCTCCTCCTGCTATCCTTATCTGTTCCTTGATTAAATCTATGCCGTAAATCATCTCTGTTATCGGATGTTCAACCTGAACTCTGGTATTGGCTTCGATAAAATAGAATCTTTTCTTCTCATCGACGAGAAACTCGAATGTTCCCAGACTCTGGTATTCAATATGCTCGGCTGCTTCCTCGACTGTCCTCATAAGTCTCCGCCGCAGCTTTTCATCGATAAAAGGAGAGGGCGTCTCCTCGATTAGCTTCTGGTATTTCCTCTGGATTGAACACTCCCTTTCACCCAGGGCAATGATATTGCCTTTTTTATCTCCCATGACTTGAATTTCTATGTGGCGAGCTCCCTGGATGTATTTCTCCACATAAAGTGCTGGGGAACCAAAAGCAGCTTGAGCCTCATTCTGGGCAAGGGGAAATTGTTCTTCAAGCTGAGCCATAGAGCGGGCGATGCGCATGCCTTTACCACCACCGCCAGCTGCTGCCTTGAGTATAACCGGAAGCCCGATTTTCTGAGCTATCTTCTTCGCCTCAGAAATGTCCTCGACTACAGTCTCGCTCCCAGGGATAATCGGCACTCGGGATTCTTTCATCACCTGACGGGCTCGGTTTTTATCTCCCAGAAGTCTCATCGTTTGAGCTGAGGGGCCGATAAAAGTAATGCCCTGCGTCTCGCAGATTTCAGGGAAACGCGGGTTTTCGGCCAGGAATCCATAGCCCGGATGGATGGCATCTGCCTTGGTTATCTCAGCTGCACTTATGATACTGGGGATGCTGAGGTAGCTCTCAGAAGCCCGGCCAGGGCCGATGCATATCTTTTCATCGGCAAACATGGTATGGAGGGAATTTCTGTCAGGCTCGGAATAGACGGCCACTGTCTTCAGCCCAAGCTGCCGGGCAGTGCGCATGATGCGGAGTGCAATCTCGCCGCGGTTTGCAATCAGAATTTTGGAAAACATGAAAGTCAGTTAAGAGGCTGGATGCTCATCAGCTTCTGTCCGTACTCGATTGGTTTTCCGTTTTCAACAAATATCTCCTTGATTACACCATCGACATCGGACTCAATCTCGTTCATGAGTTTCATGGCTTCGATGATACACAACACCTGGTTCTTCTCCACCTCGTCTCCCTCTTCGACAAAAGGAGGTGAGGAAGGGTCAGGAGCACGGTAGAAAGTTCCCACCATAGGAGAGGTAATGTAATGGAGATTGTCCTTTTTCTCCTCTTTTATTTCCTGAGAAGGCTCTCCTGGCGGCGTTTCAGGTAGAGACTGAGTGATGCTGGCTGGCTGCGGAGCGGGAGGAGAGGAGATGTTTCGGCTGATGTGTATTTTAAGCCCCTCGACCTCAAGCTCAAATTGAGAGAGGTTTCTCTCCTCCATAAGGTCGATAATCTTTTTTATTTCTCTGTAATTTATTTTCGAGCCCGATGTTTGTTTAGCCATTGTCTTTGAATCATTACTCTCGGGTTTTTCTACATTTTAACTATAAAATTAGTATTAACTTAAACTCAACTCTATCAAAAGTCAAGTGGGGTCAGGTTTTACAAACTTTTTATTTTTTCTCACGTAGTTGGTAGTATAATAATATGAATTACTAATACTGATGGAAAAGGCGAAAAAATGAGTGAGAAAAAAGGGTTTTTCAAGAGAAGAAAAAAAACGATCATCGTTGTTTCTATTATCCTCGTCCTGGCTGTTATCATTTTCTTCAACCTCCTTTCCCAGAGAGAAAAAGCGATTAAAGTCACAGTAGAGAAGGTTGAAAGACATGACCTGACATCTATCATTTCTGCCTCGGGTGAGATAAAGCCCAAGAAAAGCGTCAACATAAGCGCTCATGTCTCAGGAAGGATTGTTAAAATCGGCGTTGAGGAGGGACAGCGAGTTCGTGCTGGGGACTTTCTCCTCAAGCTGGATTCAACCCAGTACGAGGCAAATGCAGCCAGAGACAGAGCCCTTATCAGCACCTATAAAGCTCAGCTCATCCAGGCTGAGGCCAACCTGAAAAAGGATAAAAATTACTACCAGAGACAGGAAAAGCTGTACCAGGAAGAGCTCATCTCAAGGGAGCAGCTGGAAGCGGCCAAGGCCCAATATGAAATCTCAGAAGCCCAGTACCAGGCTATCCAGTCTCAGATTGACCAGGCAACAGCCTCTCTCCAGAGCACTCTCGACCTGCTGAGCAAAACGGTTTACACTTCTCCCATTGAGGGCATAATCACCAGCCTCAATGTCGAGGAAGGGGAGACTGCCATCATCGGTACCATGAATAATCCTGGAACGGTGCTCATGACCATTGCTGATCTCTCTGTCATGGAGGCTGAGGTTGAAGTCGACGAGACGGATGTGATTGGGGCCAGAGCAGGCCAGAGGGCTGAGGTGAGGGTCGATGCGCTTCCAGGTCAGGTCATCCAGGGAGTGGTGACTGAGATCGGCAGTTCTGCCCTCCAGCAGTTGACCGCAGCCCAGGAATCCAGAGATTTCAAGGTGGTCATTACTCTTAAAAACCCTCCCCCAAGCCTCAAACCAGGACTCTCTGCCTCGGCTGATATCATCACCGCCACCAAGAAAAACGTCCTGGCCGTGCCCATCTCAGCTATTGTCATCAGAGAAAGTGATGAGCAAGGGGAAAAAAAGAAAAAAGAAGAAGAGGGAGTTTACCTTGTAAATGAGAGCAGAGTGAAATTTCAACCCGTAAAAAAGGGAATCATGGGTGAAATGATGATTGAAATTGTTGATGGACTGGAAGAAGGGCAGACAATAGTTGTCGGTCCTTACAGTGCTCTTCGCCAGCTCAAAGATGATTCACTCATCAAGCCGGAAAAAAAGAAAGAAGAAAAGGAGAAATGAGGGGATTGGAGGACAAGACACTGATCTCGGTGGAGAATATCTGGAAAATTTATGAGCTGGGAAAGCAGGCAGTAAAAGCTCTGAGAGGGGTAAGCTTCAGCGTGAAGAAGAACGAATTCTTGGGTCTCATGGGTCCCTCCGGCTCAGGAAAATCAACGCTGATGAACATAATCGGATGTCTTGACACCCCCAGCAGAGGAAATTATTACCTCAAAGGAAAGCTGGTGAGCACCATGAGCGAAAACGAGCTTGCTCGCATCCGCAACACTGAAATCGGATTTGTCTTCCAGGTTTTCAACCTCCTCCCCCGAGCAACTGCTTTTCACAATGTTGAACTTCCCCTCATCTACAAAGGAGCGGGCAAAAAAGAAAGAGAAGAAAAGGCCTGCAGGGCTTTAAAAATGGTGGAAATGGAAGACAGGATGAACCACCGGCCACCTGAACTTTCAGGTGGAGAGCGGCAAAGAGTGGCTATAGCCCGGGCTCTGGTTAACGAGCCTTTGCTCCTCCTGGCTGATGAGCCGACAGGAAACCTTGACTCCAAAACAGGCCAGGAAATCATCAGGCTGTTTAAGAAAATCCACGCAGAGGGCAACACCATCATCATTGTCACCCATGACAAGGATGTAGCCAAAAATGCCCAGCGAATAATTCATTTAAGGGATGGTATGATAGAGAAAGAAGAAATAAAAGGAGGAAATGACGAATGAGCTTTTTTCAGCGCCTAAAAGGCATATTCTTCACTCCTCAGCAAACATTCGAGGCACTGACGAAAAAGGCAGTCTGGGTTGATATCCTAATCTTTCTCCTCATCATCAGTGCTCTCTTCCAGTTCATCATTGCTCCCTATCAGCAAAAGGACACTCTCCAGCTGTGGAAAAACAACGTAAAGCTCCAGGAAAGGATGGGGGAGGAAAGCTACAATAAAATGATAGAACGGCTCGAAAACCCTTCTCCCACAGCCAGGTACATCCAGCCCTTTCTCATGATTCCCCTCGCCCTCGGCTTCGGTTTTCTCATCTCCAGCCTTCTCATTCTCGGCCTGGGACGCCTGACATCAACCCAGGGCAACTTCCTGCTCGTCTTCTCTGCCCTGCTTCACGCCCAGCTCATCGATAAGCTCCTGGGTAATGCAGTAAGGCTTGTTCTTATTCTGATGCGCAAATCAGTGATGCAGACATCAACCAGCCTGGCTCTCTTCTTCCCTCATCTGGAGACGACCTCCTTCTCTTACATCGTGCTCAGTCAGTTTGACTTTTTCCAGCTCTGGCTTTTTGGAATTCTGGGTTATGGACTTTCCTCGATTTTCAAGATTGAAGTGAAAAAAGGTCTTATAATTTCTTACGCTTTCTGGTTACTGAAGAGCATCTTCAACATCGCCATTTCCCTCCCCTTCCTGCGCATGATGGGATAATTAAGCATCTCTCCTGCCCGTGTTCCTCCCCGCAAAGGCCATCAATTGAAAGCATCCTATAATCCGTGATGATGAATGGCTTAACTTTGAAAAAGGCCCTCGCTCCCAGCTTCCATGAAAGGAGCAAGTCGGTCTCTCTCTTCAAATCCAACGATGATAGATGAATCCGGGAAGGGTGAGAAGCGAGATTGAGGTTTTAGCCTTGACTCCCCGTTTGGCTCTCTTCCATTTTGTGTGGGTAGGAAAGCGACGAATGTTTCTTTAAGGAATATCCGATAATGGCCTCACTAAAAGGGTCAGGTCTTACATTATAACATTTCAAGCAAGTACAAAGACTTTTGCTCTTTTTGTACCAGACAAAATGTTATAATGTAAGACCTGACCCCTTTAACGCCATTTGCTTTATTGACAACTGGGTGGTTCATTTATAAAGTAATCATATGGAGAAGGAAAGGATCAAAGGCAAATTTTCCTCCACTCCACTGCCCCTGGTTCTTTTTCTTATCTGGAGAACAGAAAAGAGCGGCAGACTCAAGATAAAAAAAGGAAGAAGCCAGAAAGAATATTTTTTTAAAAAGGGAATCATAGTCGGGGAGCTTGTTTCCTTTCCCGAAAAAAAATTCCTCTCTTTCCTTGCCCAAAATAAATTCATCGAACCCGAGAACCTGGAGAAGTGCAGGGCATACGCGGCTGCCCAGAGAAGAGGTCCCCTCGCATCTCTCCTCGAGCTTTCATTCTTCTCCCCTTCCCGGCTCTGGGACTTTGTGGAGGAGTTTTATAAAAACGAGCTTTTCTCCTTCTTTGATACATCTCAGGCTGACTATTCTTTCAGCTCAGAAGATGTTCCCTGGAGCTCGCAGCTTCTCAGCAACAACCAGACTCTGGAACTCATCCTGGCTGGAATTCGGAAGATGAAAAATCATCAGCTCATCGAAGCTCACCTGCCGCCGGAGACAGAAATTCTTGAGCTCATCTCACCCGGCTACATGAAAAAGCTCAACCTCAGTCCCTCAGAGAGATACGTCTACGACCTCCTGGATAACAAAAAGAACCTTGAAACCCTCTATCGGGAGAGCAGGCTGGGCAAGAGAGAGACGCAGAAATCAATCTTTGCTTTCCTCATCCTCGGGATTGCTGCTGTTCTCGGCCACAATAAAGTGAAAGCACCTCAGGCTGGCTTCTCACTCGAGGAATTCGATAAAATACTGGAGTCATTTAACGCTAAACTCTCTTACATTTATAAATACATCTCCAAAGAAATAGGGCCTGTTGCTTTCAACAGGCTGAGCAAATGCCTGGATGACATCAGGCCCTTTCTTGGCCCTGCCTTTGAGGAGCTTGAGCTGCAGCCTGATGGAACCATCAAGCTTAATTCTTTCCTCAAGATGGACTATAGTCTCCATGGCAATGAGAGATGGAAGAATCTCATCCAGGGATTCAACGAAATCCTGTGCGCTGAAGTTCTTACTGTAAAGAAGACATTGGGCAATGTCCATGAGGCGGCGCTGGTCGAAAATCTCAAGAAAATAGGAGAGTTGAGTTGAAAAGAAAACAGCTCCTGGCTATGCTCATTTTTCTCACCTTACTCTTTTTTATCATTATTTTGCTCCTCATTCTCGATGGAATCTAGAAAGCAAAACCTGGTCATAATCCTCGGTCCTACTTGCGTAGGCAAAAGCTTTACAGGCATCAAGCTGGCCAAAGAAATTGGAGGAGAAATCATCAACTGTGACTCGATGCAGGTCTATAAGGGTTTTGACATCGGAACTGATAAACCACCTCTTTCGGAGAGGGGAAATATCCCCCATCATGTGCTCGATCTCGTTGAGCCCGAGACCCAATTTACCGCTGCCGATTTTGCCCGGCTCGCCCTTGAAGCCGCCAAAAATATCCTGAGGAGAAAAAAAATTCCGATTATAGTGGGCGGAACAGGACTCTATTTCAAAGCTCTGCTTGACGGCCTCTTCCCCGGACCATCCAGGTCAGAGCAGCTCCGCCGCCAGCTGGAAAAAGAGGCTGAGGAAAAAGGGGTGGAAAGCCTGGCTCAAAAACTGAAAAGAGTCGATCCTGACTACTATCACAAAATAGGAAAGAACGACAGAATGAGAATTATCAGAGCTCTAGAAGTATATTACCTGACCAAAAAGCCCCTCTCCGAGCACTTCTCTCGAACAAGGTCCTTCGTCACTGATTTCAACCTCATCAAGACTGGCCTCAAGCTCAACCGGAGCGAGCTCTACAGAAGAATTGAGGAAAGGGTAGATAAAATGTTCAAAAAAGGTATAATCAAAGAAGTGGAGGTTCTGCTCGAGAAGGGCGTAGACGAAGATTCGCCCCCTTTCAGGGCCCTAGGCTATAAACACGTTCTCAAATATTTAAGGAAAGAAATGTCGCTTGAAGAAGCCATTTTACTCACCAAAAGAGACACGCGACGCTACGCCAAAAGGCAGCTTACTTGGTTTCGAAAAATGGAGGGCATCGAGTGGTTTTCGCCCTTTGATTTTGACCGACTTCTCCATTATGTGGTTACACATTTGAGGTAGAAGAAAATGGAAAGAGCAATACTCGTCAGTCTGGTAACAAACGAAGCACAGAAGCGGGAAGTAACCGAATCTCTAGAGGAGCTTGAGGGTCTTGCTCGTGCTGCTGGTGCTGAAGTCGTTCAAACAATAACCCAGTTCAGGCCTGAAATCAGTCCCAAGTATTACGTTGGGGAAGGGAAAGCTCAGGAGATTGGCCTTCTCAAAGATGAGCTCGACGCCCAGCTCATCATCTTCGATCACAACTTAACTCCCATCCAGCAGCGCAGTCTGGAAAATGAAATCAAGGCCAAGGTCATCGACAGAACCCAGCTCATACTCGATATCTTTGCCCAGCGAGCACGGAGTAGGGAAGGAAAGCTCCAGGTAGAGCTCGCTCAGCTCAGCTACCTTCTTCCCCGGCTCGTGGGCAAGGGTGTCTCTCTCTCTCGCCTCGGAGCAGGAATCGGCACCAGGGGACCGGGTGAAAAGAAGCTGGAAGAGGATAGACGAAGAATTGCGGACAGAATTTCGAGGATAAAAAAAGATATTCAAAGCCTCCAGAAAAGGCGCTCGCTCCAGAGGAAAAGCAGGAAAAAAAGTCCCATTCCAACTGTCTCCCTGGTGGGGTATACAAATGCCGGTAAATCAACCCTTTTTAATCTTCTCACCCGGGAGAAAATGCTCGCTTCTCCCCGACTTTTTGCCACCCTCGACCCAGTACTCAGAAGAGTCTATTTTAGCGACGGCCTCTACTTTCTTCTGAGTGATACAGTAGGCTTCATCAAAAAATTACCGCTTGAACTCATCACTTCCTTCAAAGCCACACTGGAAGAGGTTAAGGAGGCTGATTGTATCTGCCACATCATAGATATTACCTCCCAGTACACCCAGAGTCAGGAGGAAGCAGTGGAAAAAATCCTCGAAGAAATCGGGGCAGCAGACATACCTCTCATCCGTGTTCTGAACAAAATTGACTTGATGAAAAACAAAGAGGAGCTCCTCTGCAGGAACAGATCTCCTCACAGCCAGAGGGTTTATCTTTCCGCAAAAACAGGCGAGGGGATCGAACACCTGAAAGAAGCCCTGAGAACCCAACTCTTCAAAGATTACAGACTTTACTACCTGCGCATCCCCAAATCAAAAAGTGACCTTCTCCGTTCTTTCCCCCACTGGTCGGTTGTGCTGAAGAAAACAGAAAACGGCGACACCTTTGAACTAAAAATCATGACCAATTCAAAATCAATTCTCAAATTTTCACCCTACCTGATAAAAGGAGAGGAAAAGTGGTAAGAAAGACACTCTTTCTGTGCCTCATCATGGCCTGTGCCTGTGTGACAGCTCCGCGGAGGCCAGCCCGTCCAGCGCTATACCTGGAAAACCTTCCCCAGACTATCATCACCCAGCTTACCCTGGATGAGAGAATAGCAGTCGAAGAGGCCTGGAGTCATCTACGCAACGGCAAAGGACAGAAAGCGCTGAAGATATTCCATCTCCTGGGAGCAAAAAATCCCGCTTACTATATCGGCCTCGGTTACGCCAACATTCTCCTCAACCGCTATCAGACTTCCGAAAAACACTTCACAGAGGGTCTGAAAACTTATCCTGATATGATTCTCATTCATCTTGGCCTTGCCCAGCTCTACCAGAAAACGGGTGAAGAAAACAAAGCTTTTGCCGAGTACGCTGAAGTTCTTAAGAGAAACCCCAGACATCGATTTGCCCGTGAGGAGTATGAGATTCTCAAGTCAAAAAAAACACAAGAAGCACTGGAGGAAGGGAAATACTACTTGACTATCGATAACACCGAGAGGGCAAAAGAAGCCTTCCTCAAGGCCCTTTATTACAGCCCTGAATCACGAGAAGCGCATCTCGCCCTGGCTGAAATTTATAAATCCGAAAACAGCCTCGAAGAGGCACTCGCCCACCTCGAAGCTCTCAGCTCGCTCGAGCCACAAAATGCAGCCTTTCTGAGAGATTATGCTGATGCCCTCTACGCTCTAAAGCGCTACGAAAAAAGCCTTGATATCTACGAAGAACTCTTTGCCCTTCATCCTCAAGACACAAAACTAAAGTCCAGAATCGAGAGTATAAGGAACCGGCTGGGCATATTTGAGCTTCCCAGCCAATACCGCTCTCTGGCCACAAAAGAGGAAATAACAAGAGAAGACCTGGCTGCTCTTCTTGCCGTTAAATTCCAGGCCATCATTGACACCCAAAGACGCAAGCCTCCCATCATAATCGACATTTCCACCTCCTGGGCTTCGCGTTTCATCCTCAAGACAACCTCCATAGGCCTGCTCGATGTTTTCCCCAACCATACCTTCCGGCCAGAAAAAATCGTTACCCGAGCCGAACTAGCTGAAACACTCATTCGTCTTCTGAAATTCCTCGAGAAAAAAGGATACCGTTTTATCCACCAAATACCTGCCGAGAAAATTGAACTCAATGATGTCTCTCCTGAGAACTACTACTACCAACCGATAAAATTGATTGTCTCCTACCAGATTATGGACCTGACAGCAGAAAATAAATTCAGGCCCGAGCATCCGGTATCAGGAGAGGAAGCTCAGAAGATAATGGACATCATTCTTGGCCTTATGAGATGAAAGCCAGGCTCACATTTCTCCAGAAAGACACCCAGCGCAGGAAGATATTTTAAATGAACGATACCCTGCTCAAGCTCCCGAACATCATCACCATGATCAGAATTGTTCTCATTGTTCCCTTTTTCATCCTCACTATCCTGGGAAAGACGCTCGAATCGCTCCTCGTCTTTACCTTTGCTGCTCTGACCGATGTTCTCGATGGGCAGGTCGCCCGGCTTTTAAAAATGAAAACAAGAATAGGCTCAGCCCTCGACCCTGCGGCTGACAAACTTCTGATGATGAGTGCCTTTATAGTCCTCTCCTTGCCCTCGATAAATTCAGTCAACACCATACCCATCTGGCTCACCGCTGTCGTCATCGGTCGGGATATTCTCATGGTTTCCGGTTACTTTGCTTACAGATTCCTCAGAGGTGAAGTGAGCATCGTCCCCTCACTTCTAGGAAAAACGAGCACTGTTCTCCAGGCAATAACGGTCTCCCTCGTCCTCCTCCTTAACTCGCTGGGGTCCTCCCCTGAATTTCTAAACTTTATCTACTTCCTAACCCTCATCTTTACTCTCCTCTCCTTTCTCCATTACGCTCTCCTTTATACCTTCCGCCCTCCTCAAACAGATGATTGAAAAATGGAATTAATAACTTGAACTGGGCAAAAAGTGATGGTAACATTCACTAAAAAAAAGCAGTAACAGCTATGGAAGCCTTCCATAAGATAACCGCCAGAATCGACACCTTTCGCAACGAAATGGTTGACATGCAGATAAAGCTCTGCTCCCTGCCTGCCATTTCCCCTTCAAGCGGCGGCGAGGGGGAAACCAAAAAGGCGGAAGTCCTCCTCAAATTCCTGGAAGAAAATGGGTTCAATAACATTCAGCTCATCAAGGCTCCAGACCTGGATGCTCCCCATGGCTTTCGTCCTAATATTCTTGCCTTTTTCAAAGGAAAAGATTCTTCTAAAACAATCTGGATAATGACCCACATGGATGTTGTCCCGGCTGGTGAGCTTTCTCTCTGGAGAGGAGACCCTTTCAAGGCCTGGATTGAGGGGGGGAAGATATTCGGAAGAGGAGTCGAGGATAACCAGCAGGACATGGTTGCCTCTCTTTACGCCTTGAAGGCATTTTACGTCGAAGGAGAAAAACCTCACTATGACGTGGGCCTGGCCATTGTTTCTGACGAGGAAACTGGAAGCGAAAAGGGAATAGAATATGTACTCAGCAAAACCGATGTTTTCAGAAAACAGGACCTAATAATCGTCCCTGATGCAGGAAACTCTGAAGGGACGATGATTGAAATAGCGGAAAAAAGCATTCTCTGGTTAAAATTCAAAACTCTGGGAAAACAGGCTCACGGCTCAACTCCTGAAAAAGGCATCAACAGCTTCAAGGCAGCTTCCTTTCTGGTAACCGAACTCAACAGCCTCTACGACATTTTTAATAAAAAAGACCCTCTCTTTGACCCTCCAGTATCCACTTTTGAACCGACAAAAAAAGAGGCAAATGTGCCCAACATAAACACAATTCCGGGCGAGGACATATTCTGCATGGACAGCCGCATCCTGCCTCAATACTCAGTAGAGGAGGTGAAACAGAAAATCAGGGGGATGACGAAGAAAATCGAAGACAGGTTTAAGGTGAAAATAAGGATGGAAGAAGTCCAGAATGCACCTGCTGCCTCTCCGACTTCAGAAGAAGCATCGGTAGTGAAGGCCATTGCCCGAGCAGTGAGGGATGTTTACCACAAAGAAGCAATACCAAAGGGAATTGGCGGTGGGACAGTGGCTGCTCTCTTCAGAAAGGCAGGCTTTGAAGCAGCCTGCTGGGCAAAACTGGATGAGACAGCCCACCAGCCCAACGAATACTGCATTATCGACAACATGATGGGCGACGCCAAGGTCTTTGCCCACATCTTCCTCCAGGACTGATATTAAGCGCTAAAACGCACTTCTCCCCTCTCTGTGGAGGGAGAGGGGGAAAATTCATTTCCAGGTTTAAAAGGATGAAGGAGAAAAAAACTAAAGAAATGGAGGCCATTCTTGTCCTCACCACTGTGCCCGGTAGCTCAGAGGCCGAGGAAATCTCCAGCACTCTGGTTGAGTTGCGGCTGGCTGCCTGTGTCACCTTTACCTCAGCCTGCCGCTCCACTTTCTGGTGGCAGGGAGAAATTTCCCAGGAGGAAGAGTTCATCCTCTTTATCAAGACCAAATCCTCCCTTTATGAAGCACTGGAGAAGAAGATAAAAGAAATCCATCCCTATGATGTTCCAGAAATTATTGCCCTTACTTTGAGCAAAGGCTTCTCAGGCTACCTCACCTGGCTCGAAAAGGAGACCGCAAGCTAGCTCTTTCGTCTTTCCTCTCCCAGGGCTACTTTTATCGTATTGAGGTGGATGGAGACAGTATCAGCCACATCCACCGCATAGCCTCCTGCCAGCATTACTGCCACGGGAATGTCGCGCTTTCTTGCCTCCCGGATAACAATCATGTCTCTTTCCTTAAGTCCAGCCTTGGTGATTTTAAGGTTGCCGAGCTGGTCGTGCTCATAGGGGTCAGCTCCGGCGAGGTAGAAAACAAGATCGGGCTTGAATTTCTCATAAAGGGAAGGAAAATGGGAGCGAAGTGCAGCCAGGTACTTTTCATCACCATCCCCGGACCAGAGACCGACATCGAGCGAGCTTGGCGGTTTTTCCGCCGGGTAATTATCCATCTGATGAATGGAAAAGGTAAAGACATAATCCTTACCGCGCATGATGGAGGAGGTTCCGTTCCCCTGGTGGAGGTCACAGTCGACAATCATCATTCTCTCCGCTTTCCCCTCTCGCTTCATCTTCTCCACCGCCACTGCCACATCATTCAAAACACAGAATCCCTCACCGTGGTCAGGAAAGGCATGGTGGAAGCCTCCTCCGAGGTGGACAGCCACTCCATCCTTGAGAGCCATTTCTGAGGTAACTATCGTCCCTCCGACAAAAAGCCAACCAAACCTGGCGAGTTGGGGAGAGAAAGGAAGTTCCAGAGCCAAAATCTCAGCAGGAGATAGATTCCCGCTTTTAAGCTTTCTCAGGTATCTGGGTGTATGGACGAGCAGCAGGTCATCATCTCTGGCATACTGAGGAAGGACAAAATTCTCCTTTTTTACTCCAAGCCGGAGAAGCTCCTCATAAATAAGCCTGTACTTCTTGACAGGAAAGACATGACTTTTAAGGTCAATCCAGTAATCATCGCTGTAGATGAATTTAAAAGGGAATTTCTTCCTCCAGAAAGGACCAATCAGCCTTGAAATTCTGATCATCAATGATATTCAGTTCTTTTTTTTCTCTTCTCTGAGAACTGCCTGAGCAGCGGTCAGTCTAGCCACAGGAACCTGGTAGGCTGAGCAGCTCACGTAATCAAGTCCTATTTGATGGCAGAAGAGGATGGAGCGGGGGTCTCCTCCGTGGACTCCGCAGATGCCGACCTTCAAATCAGGATAACTCTGACGCCCCTTCTCAACGGCGAGCTTCATCAACCGGCCCACGCCATCCACATCGAGCGTTTCAAAAGGATTATCTTTCATGATTCCCTGGGAAAGGTAGGAAGCGAGAAATTCCGCTCCGTCATCTCTCGATATTCCGTACACAGTTTGAGTGAGGTCATTGGTGCCGAAGGAGAAAAATTCAGCCTCCGCGGCGATCTCATCTGCGGTGAGAGCAGCCCGGGGAACCTCAATCATAGTCCCTACTGAATACTCCACCTCAACACCGTACTTGTGCATCACTTCCCTGGCAACACGGTTGATTATTTTTTTCTGGTTGGAAAGCTCTTCTTTTATTCCCACCAAGGGGACCATAATCTCGGGGTAGACTTTCACTCCCTCCTTTGCCAGCTTGCAGGCAGCTTCGATGATGGCTGCAGCCTGCATTTCGATTATCTCGGGGTAAGAAATTCCAAGCCGGCATCCCCTGTGCCCGAGCATGGGATTAAACTCGGACAGAGCTTTAACCCTCTCCAGCAACTTTTCCAGTTCTTCAATTCTTTTCTTCTCCTTCTTTTCTCCTGCCTTGAGCACAGCCAGCTCTACCATGAGCTCTTCCTTGCGCGGGAGGAACTCATGAAGAGGGGGGTCGAGCGTCCTGATGGTCACTGGATAGCCCTTCATCACCTTGAAAAGTTGATAAAAGTCCTCCCTCTGGAAAGGGAGCAGTTTGCTTATTGCTTTTCGTCTTTCTTCCTCGGTTTCGGAGAGAATCATTTCCTCGATATGGGGAAGACGCTCTTTCTCAAAAAACATATGCTCTGTCCTGGCCAGCCCGATGCCCTCAGCACCAAAGGCAAGGGCTGTTCTTGCATCCTCAGGAGTATCGCTGTTGGCCCTTACTCCCAGTTTCCTTACCTTATCTGCCCAAGAAAGGAACCTGGCAAATGCCTGGTATATTTCTGACTCATCGGCCTTTTTCCTGCCGCTGACGACCTCCATGATTTCAGAAGGCCTGGTGGGAATCTCACCTTCGAGCACTTCGCCCGTTGAGCCTTCGATAGAAATCCAGGCTCCTTCCCTGAAAGCGGCGCTGTTTACCCTGAACAACCCTTTTTCTTCATCCAGCCTGATATCACCGCAGCCGACAACAGCAGGTTTCCCCATCTGGCGGCCGACAACAGCAGCATGAGAGGTCATGCCTCCTGTTGCTGTCAGCACTCCCTGGGAAACGCTCATCCCGTGGATGTCATCGGGCGAAGTCTCGTGACGAACAAGGATTACCCTTTTTCCCTGGCTGTGCCAGGTTACCGCATCATCTGCACTGAAAACTACCATTCCTGAAGCTGCTCCTGGAGAAGCGGCCAGACCCTGGGCGAGCAACCTATGCTTTTCCTTCTCCTGGGTGTCAAAAACAGGATGAAGAAGCTGGTTTAATGTCTCCGGTTCAACGAGCATCAAAGCCTCTTTCTCGCTTACCAAGCCCTCCTCGACAAAGTCAACAGCAATTTTTATTGCTGCCAGACCGGTCCTTTTCCCGCTTCTGGTCTGGAGCATGTAGAGCCTTCCCTCCTGGATTGTGAATTCAAAATCCTGCACATCCTGGTAGTGCTTCTCGAGCCGAGTTGTAATCTGCTCCAGCTCCTCGTAGACAGAAGGAAGCTCCTTTTTCATCTCCTTGAGCGGAGTCGGTGTTCTTACTCCAGCAACAACATCCTCCCCCTGGGCGTTGAGGAGGTATTCTCCGTAGAGCTCTTTTTTACCTGTAGCCGGATTCCTGGTAAAACCGACTCCGGTGGCAGATTTATCTCCAAAGTTGCCGAAGACCATAAGCTGGATGTTGACGGCTGTTCCCAGGTCTTCGGGAATATGATTCAGGCGGCGGTAGGTTACAGCTCTTGGGTTATTCCAGGAGTTAAAGACGGCTGCTACAGCCAGGAGAAGCTGTTCGATAACATTCTGGGGGAATTCCCTGCCAGTCTCCTTCTTCACCAGAGCTTTATACTCAGCGATAACTTCCTCGAGAGCCTTATCGCTGAGTTCATGGTCGTATTTAACCTTTTGCTCTTTTTTCTTGGCCTCGAGTATTGTCTCAAATTTGCTTTTCGTAATTCCTAAAACGACATCCCCGAACATGTGAATCAGGCGGCGGTAGCAATCGAGGGCAAATCTCCTGTTTCCGCTCTTTTTTACCATGCCTTCGAGCGTGGCATCGTTCAGCCCGAGGTTAAGTACTGTATCCATCATTCCTGGCATGGAGACAGCAGCTCCGGAGCGGACAGAGACAAGAAGAGGATTTTCTGCTCCGCCAAAAGTCTCACCTGTAATTTCTTCGAGTTTCTTGAGATTGCGGAGAACTTCTTCCTCAACTTCAAGTGGAATTTTGCCTCCTTCTCTTGAAAAGAGGCTGCAGACCTCGGTGGAAATGGTAAAGCCAGGAGGCACAGGGAGTCCGATGCCTGCCATCTCTGCCAGGTTGGCTCCCTTTCCACCGAGAATTTCTTTCATCTCTCTGTTTCCTTCAGCATTACCCTTGGCGAAAAAGTAAACGTACTTTTTATTCATCTCCAAACTCCTATGGCAGTCGAGTCAAAATATACACGCTCTTACCCTATAATTCAAGGCCAACGCCCGAAGGGCGAAAAAATGCCCGCAATGACATCGTGGATTTTCGAACTAATTTATCATGTCAAAGGCACACCCACGGACGATGAAAATGTTGTTAGCATTGTCATTGCGAGGCACGAAGTGCCGTGGCAATCCCATGCACCGGCGGCCTCTCGTCATTGCGAGCCCTGAAAGGGCGAAG